>CAIRNC010000427.1 GCA_903879875.1 uncultured Bacteroidota bacterium | reverse complement strand
ACGTCCTTTTGAACCTTGACGTACCCAATCCAACTCACGCTCCAATGTTTTTCTACGTTTAGAAGCTACCTTTTCTTCCATAGCCATTCGATTCGATTTTTGATCCAACCAAGAAGAATAATTTCCTTTCCATGGAATGCCTTCTCCTCTATCCAATTCTAAAATCCAACCTGCTACATTGTCTAAGAAATAACGGTCGTGCGTTACCGCAATTACAGTTCCTGCATATTGGGCTAAATGTTGCTCTAACCACAACACGCTTTCTGCATCCAAGTGATTGGTAGGCTCATCCAAAAGCAAAACATCAGGTTGTTGTAATAACAATCGACATAAAGCCACTCGACGACGCTCTCCTCCTGATAAGTTTTTGATTAACATATCGGGTTCTGGAGTGCGCAAAGCATCCATTGCGATTTCTAATTTGGTGTCAATTTCCCAAGCACCTAATGCATCAATCTTATCTTGTAAATCAGCTTGACGATCCATCAATTGTTGCATTTTGTCTGCATCTTCATAGACTTCTGGCAAACCAAAACTATCATTGATTTTGTTGAACTCGTCCAAAACGGCCATGGTTTCAGCAACTCCTTCTTTTACAATTTCGATAACGGTTTTTGTGTCGTCTAAAATAGGTTCTTGCTCCAAATAGCCAACAGTATAACCGGGTTGAAACACCACATCGCCTTGATAATTTTTATCGACACCTGCAATGATTTTCAATAAGGAGGACTTTCCAGAACCGTTAAGTCCTAGAATTCCAATTTTAGCGCCATAGAAAAAGCTCAAATAAATATTTTTTAAAACTTGTTTGTCACTGCTTGAATAGGTCTTACTCAATTTTTGCATTGAGAAGATTACTTTTTTATCATCTGCCATTGTAGTATAAATTGTTTTTTATTAATTTTTAACCCACATTAATGCATGGGATTGGTTTGATTTTTACAAATATATTATATTAAAACTTCACTGAAGGTTATTTTATAGCATCTATTAAAGCCTTCCTTTTAAAGCACTAAAAACCCACGCATTAGCAAGGAACCCAACTCCAACAGCTACAAAGCCCCAACCTGAAACTTCGCTATATCTAAAAGCTCCAAGACCTATCAACAATAAGCCCATTATAACCATAATTAAAGTTGCCCATCCTAAAACCGTATTTTTATTCATTCCCATATAGCAATTGTTTATTTTTTGAAATGCAAATATCGAAAAAAATAACAATTGTGCACTATTTCTACAGCTATTCCCTTTTTTGCAAAGTATATTTATTCCCTAAAAGTTACTTTCTAAAACCATTTGTTGCAGTAGTAACTTGGTTTTAAACAATTTTTTACAAGTCGTGAGTCAGTTTTTGAAATTGGAAATTTGGCATTTTAACTCTATTTTTTCGAAATAAACCTTTGTGGTTTAAGCAAGAATAAAATTTTACACTACATAACGATAAAAAGATTAATCTCTTTTGAGTAATTTTTTGGTCGAGATACCATTTTCGCCATAAATCTTAATTATGTAACATCCTGTTGGTAGATTAGAAACATTACAATATACTTCTTTGTTATTTTGTAAAGGGGATTGTTTTAATTTTCCTAAAACATCAAATATTTCAATTTTATTGATTACAATTTTCGACTTTATATAAAAATAATTACTTGTAGGATTTGGAGTAATTATAAATTCATTATCAAATAACTCATTATTAATATTAAGCAAACTATTACTTGCCTCCCAACTTGAAGCAATGTTATTATCTAAATTGGTGTCTGTTAATTTCAAATAACTACCATTTCCATCGGCTGCTGTTGGCCATGGAGCAGAATCAAAATATTCAACAGTATCGATTGTATTTCCAAAAGCATCTGAAAGTACTAACTTTTGAGATTTATTTGATAAATTTCGAGTGAATTGACCAAAAGCAGAAAAGCCATTTTGAGTCTGAAATAGAGTTGTATTGGCGGCTAAAAATAAGCTAGAATTTGCATTTAGCGTTGAGTTATAAGGAAACTGATAACTCAATCCAAGTTTACTGAAATAGATGCCCGAAAAATTTATTGTATTTGAAGTCGGATTAGTGATTTCAATAAACTCTTGGTCATTACTTAATGGGTAAGCCGTTGTTGTGGCAGGATTGTAATTGATTTTTGATATGACAAGATTGGGTATTGTTGGATTTATACAACTCGATGTTGATCCTAAAGCTGTCGTCATCCAATTTATACGGTCATTCAAAAACGTTTTGATATTGGTAATTTCTGTTTGAAAATTTGTTAATGTAGCCCATTTCAGGTTTTCTCGATCCATAGCTTCATTTATTAACAAAACAGTTGTGTCAATAAAAGAATTTCTCTCTACAATATTCAAAGGTTGCCCAACTTGAGTAAGACTGTTTAATCTTTTAGCTAAATAACATTTAAACAATGAGGTGTCATAGAGATCTTTCCAAAATTTTGAACCTTCATTATCGCCATTTGAAAATTGCCATGTATTGTATTTACTCCTATCAAATCCCATTAAAAACAAATCATTTCCGAAAGTAAGATTAAAATCCCAAATTGGACCTGCACGGAGTTTTCCTTTACGGTCTTTATGAAAATAAGTACTGTATTGATAAGCATCTACATTGGCTGCTACCTCATTAGTAATCATAAAATCTACGAATGATGGCACGTCTATCAGAGTTGCAAATCCATTTTGCAAACCCGTGTTATGAGCTGTTGCTGCAGCTTGAAGTTTGGAAAATTCGTTGTGAATATAGTTGTCTTGTTCAGTTGTAACATCTATAGGTTTAGGCAAATCATGTATGTAATTTACGTTTTCATTTAAATAGGAAGTTGTTGTCCAAGCAATTGGATCACCTCCAGTTGTTTTATCGACTTTTGTTATATAACCACCGGTTAAATTATCCCCTGTATTATCAGTAGTTGTAATCTTAAGAATATTTACTCGATTACTATCGGCTTTAATTTTTTCTTGAAACAAATAAAGCCCTACATATACTCCATTTAGAAGCACTTCGCAATACTGTGTTTTCACAGCATAATTCCCCATTTTTTGAGATAAATTATACGATAAATAGTCTCGAATCAATGAAGAATCATAGGCTAATGAATTCAATATCCAGTCGTTTTCAGAAGGCATCCCAAAAATACTGACATTGTTGTTCGATACATTATCGGCCTGAAGTGTAGTTAAAGAATAGGGTTTTTTAGGCAGTAATTGAGAGGTAGAACCTCTTATTTCTATATTAATTCTACCATTATAATTTAAAAAAGCGCTTGTATTGCTGTCAGTTAAATAATTTCGAGCCCCATCAGGATGCTTAATTATTTTCATGTTGGCCAAAACCCTTTGTGAATCCTGAATTTCTAATGGTAAACTAGTTGCAGGATCAATGTCGGTATTAATAATAACAATGGGTAAGTTGCTGTCTGTAAAGGTTTGCGAATATGAATTTACAGAAATAGCAAAAAAGAGGATTGAGAATAAAATCAGTATCTTAAATAAAGAAGAATTTTTCATGTTATTGTTTTTGACTTTTAGGTAGGATTTAAAAACTAAATTTTTTATTTACAATACTTTACGTTAAATATTTCATCAAAAATAATAAAAAACAATCATAAAAATAATTTTTAATGCATTTATAAAAATGAATCAAATCATTTAATTTTCATGGTTATCAATAGTATAATAATCCTAAATTTAAAATTATATGCAATATTTATTTTTTGAAAAATAAAAACGTTGAAATTTGATTGAGTAATGCGTTTGTAAAATAGTTAGGTTTGATTATATTTGACGTTTAAATTTAGGAGTTGAAGTTAAGTCAATTTCAAACCTTATTTTTTTTTTAAAGTAAAAAAATTAAATTGCCAATAATGAGTACAAAAGAGTTAATTTCAGAAGAAGTATTAGTAAGTGAAGCGGTTAAAAACAATAATGAAATTGTTTTATTTAATGATGATGTAAATACATTTGATCATGTTATTGCTACTTTAATACAAGTGTGTAAACATACTTCTGAACAAGCGGAACAATGTGCTATTTTGGTGCATTATAAAGGAAAATGCACTGTAAAAACAGGTGATTTAAAAGAATTAATACCGCAGTGCACTCAATTGCTTGAAGCGGGTTTGAGTGCTGAAATTATTTAAAATAAACTTGCTCGACATAGTTAATTTAGCAATTTCAAACTAAATTAAATGTGTTTTTACCGAATCTTAAAACAATTACTTACTTATATTTAATTTATTGATTTTCAGCAACTTTTTGCTCCAAACTTTATTTGCATTTTTTTATAAGTAACAAAATCACTTCTTTGTCGTCTTACTCTAAATTCTAAATCAATAAAAGTTGGAAACCATTTTATCTATCAAAAATTTACACAAGCGTTATGGCTACGTTCATGCTGTAAACAACGTTTCATTAGAAATTCAAAAAGGCAATGTTTATGGTATCCTAGGACCTAACGGGTCTGGAAAATCAACCACTTTAGGTATTGTTTTGAATGTTGTGAATAGAACTTCAGGCGAATTTGAATGGTTTGGCGGAAAATATTCTACTCATGAGGCTTTGAAAAAAGTAGGCGCCATTATTGAACGACCTAATTTTTATCCGTACATGACAGCGCAAGAAAATTTAGAATTGGTTTGTAAAATCAAAGGTATCGATTATTCTAAAGTGACTGAAAAATTAGAATTAGTAGGTTTGGCAGAAAGAAAAAACAGTAAGTTCAAAACGTTTTCTTTAGGAATGAAACAACGTTTAGCTATTGCCTCTGCCCTACTCAACGATCCTGAAATTTTAATTTTAGACGAACCAACTAACGGTTTAGACCCACAAGGAATTAGACAAATTAGAGATTTAATCCGAATTATTGCCAATCAAGGAACAACTATTCTGTTAGCATCTCATTTGTTAGATGAAGTTGAAAAAGTATGTTCCCACGTAATTGTAATTCGAAATGGTGTAACTTTATATCAAGGTACAGTTAATGGGATTACTGCTAACGAAGGTTTCTTTGAATTGGAATCAGATAATTTAGAACAATTAAAATCGGCTTTGCAACACTTTTCTCAAATTGAAAAAATTGAAAAAGAGGATAAAAAATTATTAGTTTATCTAAAAAATAATTTAGAACCTTCTGAATTAAATTCTTATTTGTTCAAACAAAATATTATACTTACCCATTTGGTTAAACGCAAACACAGTTTAGAAGAACAATTTTTAGAATTAACGAAACAATCTTAATTTTAAATCCATTCCTTTTTCCTTACACCATTTAAACTATTAAAATGATACGATTACTTTCTATAGAATTACAAAAAACATGGCAAAATAGAGCTAGCAGAATACTAACTATTACCTATTTTTTAACATTAACATTAATTGCGTTAATAGGCTCTATTGAATTTGAATTAGGTCCACTTAAATTTGAAGCAGCCAAAAGTGGTATTTTCAATTTTCCATACATTTGGCACATGAGCACTTATTTTGCTTCTTGGCTAAAATTATTTTTAGCTGTAGTAATTGTTTCAATGATTGCCAATGAATATAGTTATGGCACATTAAAGCAAAATTTAATTGATGGTTTAAGTAAAAAAGAATTCATTCTGTCTAAATTTTATACCATAATTTTTTTCGCATTAATTTCAACTCTTTTTTTATTTTTAATATGTCTAATTTTAGGATTAAATTTCTCATCGTATAATGAATTTAGCATTATTACCTCGGATTTAGAATACTTTGCAGCTTATTTTGTTAAACTATTAGGATTCTTTTCATTTTGTTTATTTTTAGGTGTTTTAATAAAACGTTCTGCATTTGCCCTAGGTTTTTTATTCATTTGGTGGATTTTTGAAAACGTTTTTATAGGTATATTAAAACATAAAATTTTTAACTATAAATATAGTGATGTAACTATTTTTGACACAATGAAACATTATTTTCCATTAGAATCAATGTCAAATCTAATAGTAGAACCTGTAACTCGATTAAATTTCATTAAGTCTGTAGGAAATTCTATGGGAGCAAATTTCACTAAAGATTATTCCGTACATTTTTCAAATATCTTTGTAGTATTAGTTTGGACAGCAGTATTTGTATTTATGTCCTACAAATTATTGGAAAAACGAGATTTGTAGTATCTTTGCCGATGCTATGAAATGGAATAAAATCTCGCTCTATATATTGCTTTTTTCGTGTTTTACTTCAAAAACAATTGCACAAAACATTACTGTTGATGACACTTATACGGCACAACAATTGGTTCACGATGTATTAATCAATTCTCCATGTGCCAATGTTGAAAATTTTACAGTAAACGGCGATACTTTCAGTCCTGGTGCTCAGAGTTATGGTTTTTTTAATGGTTCGTCTAGTAGTTTTCCTTTAACAAATGGCATTGTTTTGAGCACAGCCAGAGCAAATCGATCTTCAGGACCTAATACTAATTTGATAGACGAAGGAAATTCAGCATGGCAAGGTGATATCGATTTAGAACAAGCTTTAGGCATTTCAAATACATTTAATGCCACCGTTTTAGAATTTGATTTTACACCTTTAACAAATCAAATAAGTTTTGATTACATTTTTGCTTCCGAAGAATATCAAGGCACTGCACCCTGTCGATATTCGGATGGGTTTGCTTTTTTACTTAAACCTTTTGGTGCAACAACTCCTTACACTAATTTAGCTGTTATTCCGAATACTACCACGCCGGTTTTAGTAACTTCTGTTCATCCATTAATTAATGGTGGTTGTGCCGCTCAAAACGAAACCTATTTTGGAGGTTACAATGGATCAAATGCTCCTATTAATTTTAATGGTCAAACTACTATTTTGACTGCTAAATCTACAGTTGTGCCCAATGTAAAATACCATATCAAATTGGTAATTGCGGATCATGAAAACATTCGTTACGATTCAGCGATTTTTCTTGGTGGAGGTAGTTTTAAAGTGGGTGCCGATTTAGGGCCTGACAAACTAATTGCGCTGGGTAACCCCGTTTGTTATGGTTCAACTTATTCTTTGAATGCTACTCAATCTGGCACAAACACCTATAAATGGTACAAAAACAATGTACTGCTTCCTTTAGAAGTCAATCCAATTTTAAATGTAACTTCAAATGGAAAATATAAAGTTGAAATTGCTTTAGGAGCTACTTCTTGTATCGCAACGAGTGAAATTACTATTGAATTTGCAGCTCCTCTAAATCCAACTGCTGCAACCCTTTTTCAATGTGATGATAATAATGATGGTACAACCATATATAATTTAACCAAAGCGAATCCTCTAATTTTGGCAAACGATTCCAACTTATTGACTCCAATTTATTATGAAAATCAATCTGATGCCAACCCGATTGCTAATCCAACTGCATTTCAAACAAGTACCCCTAAAACTATTTATGCACTGGTAAAAAACGCTTTAGGATGTTCCGCATTTGTGGCGGTTCAATTGAAAATTTCAAATAATACAATTGCCCCACAAAATCCATTTGTAACTTGTGATGATGATAATGTTCAAGATGGATTATTTCATTTTGATTTGAATTCAACTGCAACACCCTCTGTATTATTGGGTTTACCGCCAGGTTTAGTTGTAAAATATTATACTACTGCCAATGAGGCATTAACTGATAATAATGCACTTCCAAATGATTTTTATAACACCGTGCCCTACCAACAAATTATCTGGGCTAAGGCATTAAATGGAACGGAATGCTATGGATTAATTCCAATAACATTACAAATTAATACATTTACAGCACCCGATTTTGGTGATGAAACCCGATTTTTATGTGATGGCACTACAATCGCACTAACAGTTGCTACCGGTTATTCAAGTTATTTGTGGGATAATGCCAATCTTTCTACAACCAATACTATAAATGTAACAGCTGCAAATACCTTTACGGTTACAGTAACGGATAGTAATGGTTGCAAGGATGTTAAAAAATTCTTAGTCTCTTCATCTGGAAAAGCTACAATAACATCAGTTACTATTGATGATTTTGAAGGCGGTGACAACTCGGTTTTAATTCATTATACAGGAATTGGTTCTAATTATGAATTTTCAATAGATGGCGTTCATTTTCAAGAAAGTCCTTTCTTTACTAATGTTACTTCTGGGGAATATACCATTACCATAAACGATAAAAATGGATGCGAACCAACTTCAGCAATTATTTATGTTTTAGACTATCCCAAATTTTTCACACCTAATAACGATGGTGTGAACGATATTTGGAAAATCCCATTTTTAAATTATCATCCAAAATCTTTTATAACCATTTATGACCGTTACGGAAAATTAGTATATAGTTTTTATGGAAATGGAATAGGTTGGGACGGAAAATTAAACGCTATACCACTACCTGCAACGGATTATTGGTTTGTAATAAATATAGATAACAATAAGATTGTTAGAGGTCATTTTGCACTTAAAAGATAAATAGTTACATTTGTTTTTTAAACTATTTTATGAAAAAATCATTTGTACTTCTATTTATATTTTTATCAATTAACTGTTTCGCACAATTTAGTAAAACCCACTACATTCCGCCTCTGTCAGGTGCACTAGTTGCAAATGGTGGTGGAGGTGTTAATCCTGAGGAGCAATATATTTATATTTCAACACCTAGTATTACCCCTATTCAATTCAAAATAAAACAATTAGGTAGTACAATAATCACTGGAACCGTTTCAAGAGATTTGCCTTATGTTCATCATGTACAATCCTCGGGCTATGGTCAATTGATTGTAGGTTCATCAGATGTAAATACTGTAATGACAGATAGAGGTTATATCATTGAAGCCGATGATATGATTTATGTAGCTGCCAGAGTAATTGCAGGAAGTGGAAACCAGTCTGGAGCCTTGGTTTCTAAAGGATTAGCAGCTTTAGGTACCCGATTTCGAATTGGTGGATTTTTAAATACATTAGCTTCCGCTTATGCTTCTAACAATTATACTTTTGTATCTGTTTTGGCTACTGAAAATAATACTGTGGTACAATTTTCTGGAATTAAAGCTGGAGCTGTATTAGTAAACAATACAGCTGCTGGAAATACACCTTCTGCAACTACATTAAACGCTGGTGAAAGTTTTGTGATGGCAGTTCAAGGTCCATTAACTGCTAATAGAGATGCTTTGATAGGGTCGTTAGTAACTTCCAACAAACCAATTGCTTTAAATTGTGGGTCTTTTGGAGGTACTAATGGGGAAATGGGAAATCAAGATTTGGGTTTTGATCAAATTGTACCTGCAGATCGAATCGGAAATGAATATATTTTCATAAAAAGTACGGGACTTTCTAATGTTGAAAGAGCATTGTTAATTGCTGATGAAGACAATACTCAAATTTTCTTAAATGGATCTACTACTGCTTCTTACACCATAAATGCAGGTCAATATGTGGCGCTTGTAGGTACTGATTATAGCGCAAATGGAAATTTATTTGTGCGTACTTCTAAAAATATTTTTGCCTATCAAAGTGTGGGCGATAATTCGTTGGCAAGTCAAGCCAATCAAGAACTATTTTTTGTGCCACCTTTAAGTTGCCAAACCCCACATAATATTGATAATATTCCTATGATTGAACAAATTGGAACAAGAATTTTTACAGGTAGAGTGACCATAGTTGCTGAAACTAATGCTACATTGAATTTTATCATCAATGGAATTCCTTATACTTTAGCTACTTTACCCGCTGGAATTACGGTAACTGGCCCCTTAAGTGTTACCGGAAATACAAATTATCAAACTTATGTGCTAAAAGGATTAACAGGAAATGTTTCTGCCTTTTCATCAGGGCAATTGTATCTTGCTGCTTATGGAAGCGATGGTGCTGCTACTTTTGGAGGCTTTTATTCCGGATTTACTTTCAAACCAGAGGTTACTTTTGGTGCTCTAAATGTTGCTCAAACCAATTGTATTCCAAACGTATTATTAAATGTGAGTACGCTAACATCGTTTAATTCATTCCAATGGCATTTTAATAACACCAACGTAGGAACTAATTCTAGTAGTTATGCACCAACTCAAGCAGGCTACTATTATGTTACAGCAACCATAACAGCCTGTGGAATCACACTTGATTCCGACAAAATTCCTGTAAGCGATTGTGCTTTAAATGATGATAATGACTTAGTTAACAACAATATTGATTTGGATTTAGACAATGATGGTTTAACCAATTGTTACGAATCTTTAGGCAATTTGCCACTCGACACCTCTACTCTAATAACACCTACAGCAATTAATTTAAGTACCTATTCCAATTCGTTTATAGGAAACGTTACGACTACAGGATTAGCTGCAGTAACACCATTTATTGGAAATAGTAATGGGACAATAATAACCGAAGTTACACCTGGAATTGGAAATTCAGTTACTTATGAAATCAATACTTTTTCACAACCGCTATCAGTACTAATGGAATATGTGAGTACTGCCAATGCGAGTAATTTAGCCAATGCTGATGCCAATTTTATTGTAAAATCGCCTATCAATACTACAATTACAGTACTTAATCCAACCAATCAATTGTTAATTGACACCAACTATGACGGTATTTATGAAAGTGGCATATCTCAATACTCCTCTTTTGAAATCCGTTTTAGAATCAATGGTAGTGTGCCTCTTGCTGCTGGAACAGGTACTTTCAGCTTCCGTTCGCATAATACAACGTCATTTAGTATTACACAATCCAATTTATCAGACACTCAGATCAACAAAGCTACTTTTGCGCTTTCAACTACATGTGTACCCAAAGACCATGATGGAGATGGAATTCCAGATCAATTGGACTATGATTCTGATAATGATGGTATACCTGATGGTATAGAAGTACAAGGTCAAAATTATATAGCGCCTTCCCATTTGGATGCTAATTTTGATGGTATCGATGATGCTTTTGCCTTAGGATTAACACCAAAAGATACAGATGCCGATGGTGTTTT
>CAIRNC010000426.1 GCA_903879875.1 uncultured Bacteroidota bacterium | reverse complement strand
GAATCAAAATCTGCTTTACGCAAAATAGATTGAATTCGAGCATAAGTATATTGAATAAAAGGCCCTGTATTTCCAGCAAAATCAACCGATTCTTCTGGGTTAAATAAAATTCGTTTTTTAGGGTCAACTTTTAAAATGTAATATTTCAATGCGCCAAGTCCAATGGTTTTGTATAATTTCGATTTTTCCGCTTCAGAATAGCCTTCTAGTTTCCCTAAATCTTCGGCAATTTTTTGAGCCGTTTCGGTCATTTCCGTCATCAAATCATCGGCATCAACTACGGTTCCTTCTCTCGATTTCATTTTTCCAGAAGGCAAATCAACCATGCCGTAAGACAAGTGAAATAGGTTTTTAGACCATTCGAATCCTAATTTTTTTAGAATTAAAAACAATACTTTAAAGTGATAATCTTGTTCGTTTCCAACAGTGTAAACCATTCCGCCTACATCTGGAAAATCTTTAACCCGTTGAATGGCGGTTCCGATATCTTGGGTCATATAAACCGCCGTGCCATCAGAGCGCAAAACGATTTTTCTATCTAAACCATCGGCTGTTAAATCAATCCAGACCGAACCGTCAGCCTCTTTTTCGAATATGCCTTTTTCAAGTCCAATTTGCACTACGTCTTTTCCTAATAAATAGGTGTTACTTTCATAATAATAAGAATCAAAATCGACGCCCATATTTTTATAAGTTGTAGCAAAACCGTCATAAACCCATCGGTTCATAGTTTTCCAAAGTGCGATCACTTCAGGTTTTCCAGCTTCCCAATCCAAAAGCATTTGTTGTGCTTCTAGAATTATTGGTGCTAGTTTTTTAGCTTGTTCTTCGGTTTTTCCTTGTGCAATTAAGTGCGAAATTTCTACCTTATATATAGTATCAAATTTCACATAATAATTTCCAACCAATTTATCGCCTTTCAATCCAGTGGATTCGGGAGTTTCTCCGTTGCCAAATTTTTGCCAAGCCACCATCGATTTGCAAATGTGAATCCCTCGATCGTTAATGATTTGGGTTTTATATACTTTTTTACCAGATGCTTTAATGATTTCAGCAACCGAATAGCCTAATAAATTATTTCTAACATGTCCTAAATGCAATGGTTTGTTTGTATTTGGTGAAGAATATTCTACCATTACAGCACTTTCATTCTCTTGAGGAGTAACAAAACCAAAGGCATTATTGTCTTTAATTTCATTAAAAAAATCAAGATAATAAGAGTCGGCAATTACAATATTTAAAAACCCGGAAACCACATTAAATTTAGCAACTTGAGGCACATTTTCAACCAAATAAGTTCCGATTTTATTGCCAAGTTCTACAGGATTGCTTTTAATTTGTTTCAATAACGGAAACAAAACCATCGTACAATCACCCTCAAATTCTTTGCGTGTAGCTTGAAATTCAATTTTGTCAATAGCAGTTTGAAACAAAGCTTGAATCGCTTTATGTATTTCGGAAGTTAAAAGAGGAATTAGTGCCATTAGGTCTATTTTTTAAAGTTGCAAATGTAATTCTAATTCTTTAATTTTCTAAAAAAGGAATTGAAAAGAAATGTAATTGATTCAAAAGACGCAACAAATGTTAAAAACAATCTCGTATTGCATTTTAACGTTGTTAAAGCGCAATTAGTCAGCAGATTTAAAAAAAAAAATTTTTATTAAAAATAAAATTCCTATTTTTGCTTCCTATAAATTAATTTTTACAAAAATGAAAAAAATCTGTACCTTATTATTGTTTACAGTTTCTTTAGTTGGTTTTGCTCAAGGGATTACCGTTTATCCAACATCTGGATATACAGCAACGCAGCTAGGTTCAAAAGTATATTCTGTTAATGACTTGGTTAACAAAGTTTTGATGGATTCTCCGTGTACAGCTGGTTTAGCAATAACCCAGAAAAACGGTAATATGTTTGGTTCTGCAAATAGTATTGGTTATTTCGAAAATATGGATATAGATAACTCGAATGTAATCAACAATACGAAACTTCCATATTTAAAAGGAGTTGTTTTGACATCTGGAAATGTAGCTAGTACTCCTGGCCCTAAAGGCTCTACCCCATTAAGTGAAGGTAGTGCAACGTGGACTGGTGATGCTGATTTAAATGCAGCTATGGCAAGTGCTGGTATTCCTGCATTGAATTCAATAAATGCCTCTTTTCTTGAATTTGATTTTAAAGCAATTGTTCCACAACTTACTTTCGATTTTATTTTCGCTTCGGAAGAGTATGGAGCAGGACAATGTAATTTTTCTGATTCTTTCGCTTTTTTGATCAAAGATTTAAATGTTCCTGGAGATACTTATCATAATATTGCTGTTGTGCCTTCTACAAATATTCCTATTTCAGTAGGAACTATTCGAGATGCAGCATTCAATTCTAATTGTCCTTCTGTAAATCCAACTTTCTTTGGGGACATCAATAATACAGGTTATGGACCAGCAATCAATTTTAATGGACAAACCATTTCTATGACTGCTTCTACTCCTTTAATAGATGGGCATAACTATCATATGAAAATAGTTATTGCAGATTCAAAAAATAATACGGGTTATGACTCGGCTATTTTTCTAAAAGCGGGTAGTTTGAATATTGCATCAGTTGAGGCAATAACACAACCGAATGCTGTTGGTCTTAATGCCATTTGTCCTGGAGTTTTAGGTGTTTTGCCAACTGTTTTAACTAATCCTAATTTAGCTCCCGGAACCACATACACATGGTCGTTGGGAAGTGGAGTAATTTATCCTACTTCAACAACTCAAACTTCTGTTAATTTAAATGATATAGCAAATCTTCTTGTTAATCCGGGTACTTATACTTTAGGTTTAGCGTTTAAAGAGCCAGGTTGTATTTTAAGAAATGACACTTATTTGTTAGAAATACGTGCTAGAATAAATTCACTTGCGGTTGTGCCAAATATTAATGTATGTAGTACTGGAGCAGCAAATTATACCTTTGATTTAACTAAGAATACTGTTATTATAAAGACTAATAATACTCTAACACCGCTTGATGATTTACCTGCATCTACTGATATTAAATATTATCTTACTAATGCTGCTGCAGTAGCTGGAACACCTTTAACTGAACTAACAAGCCCATACGCAGGGACCGATAATCAGACTATTTATATTAGAGTTACTAATCCAACCACAGGGTGCTACGAAATACGATCTTTTCAGTTAAAAGTAATTCCGACTCCTGTTGTTTTAGCGCAACCAGCGCCAGTAACCCAATGTGCTAGAAATTTAACAGACGCACAACCTCAGTCTGCTTTTAACTTTACAGCACAAATGGCAACTATTTTAGGAGGTCCAACACCCTCTTATTACACTGTTACTTTTCATACAACGCAAATTGGTGCTGATACAAACGCATCATTACTAACGCCAGGTATTACAGCGACAACGAGTACAAGAACTGTTTATGTAAGAATACAAAATAGTTCTGATCCGAGTTGTTACGTTACAACAAGTTTTAATATTATTGTAACGCCGTTACCTGTTGTGGACACTATTGCTAACGTTTTAACATGTAGCTCTTATACCTTACCTGCATTACTTACCTTGCCTACTGCAACTACAACAGGAGCTGGTTATTTTCCATTAACTAATGGAGGCGGTACGGAAATTCCAGCAGGAACTGTTTATAATAATCCTGGCTCCATAATTATATATATATTTAACAAGACTACGGGAACACCATCATGTAAATCAGAGAAAACGTTAAAAATTACTATAGCTGATTTAGCAGCAATAACATCTGCTTCTAACACCTATTGTCAAAATGATAATTATGTTTTACCTACACTGCCTTATGGTAACTATTATTCGCAATCTGGTGGAGCTGCTAGTGATATAATTTCTGCCTTAACACCTGTTACTTCAACGCAAACCTATTATGTTGGTTTTTCGGATCCATTAGCAACGCCAGCTCCTTGTTTTATAGAGCAACCGTTTACAATAACGATTAACCCATTTACAAACTTGGACTCTGCTAATTACCCTAATTCAGGTTTTTGTAATCCAGGTTATATT
>CAIRNC010000425.1 GCA_903879875.1 uncultured Bacteroidota bacterium | reverse complement strand
TGTTCTGCCAAAATCACTAAATCAGAACCGTCCAGTTTTTTTATTTGGTCTTCTGGAACATCAATAATGTAAAGCAAGTTGAGATATTCGGCAAATTTGTATTGTATAAGTCGGTAAATTTTTTCGTGCAATTCAGCTTTTAATACTTCCGGCGCAACTGAAATTGGAAAATCAATGGACTCATTTGCCAAGTTGAAATCTTTATTGATTTGCTCAATTAATTTCAAATATAAATTGTCATTTGTTGCTTCGATAAGCAATACATCGGTAGAAATTGGAGCTATGAAATTCATTAAACGCGTTTTAAATTTTTATTATACCAAAGCCTTACTATTTTAGCCAAAAGCACATCGCCTCCAGCATAAAAAAACACGGCTCCCATCGGCGGATTCACTGCAGGAATGATGCCAAAAGTTTTTGGTGCCCAAGCCCAGCATCGAAAATGAGTGCCCACAAGTTCAATAAAGATAACACAAAGCGCAATAAAATAATACAAATTATTCCATTGTTTTCTTTTCACCAACCAAAAAAAGAAACCTCCAAAGGTTAGGGTAAACCAATCGTTAAGAAAAATTCCAACACCCAAAAACAATGCTAAAAATCCAACGGCAAAGATTTTTCGCAATTGAATTTCGTTTTTTATAGCCCAAAAACTATGTGCAAAAATGTATCCTGAGGCATACACAATGGCATGTCCAAAAGGAACATAAATCGGAATAGCAGTGGTGCGATAGTCATACATGCCAAGAAGTTTACAGAAAATCAATTCTCCAATATAAGACAATAAAACCATGGTAAACATAAGTTTTCTCAAATGTAAATCAGAGGATAAGTACATTAGTAGGAAATAAATAATAGCAAGAATGTTGGTTACATTTCTACCATCAAAGTAATTTTCATAAAAAGAAACACTATCAATTCCTAATGCCATTATAGTAAACAACGTGAAAAACAACGCTAAAAACATCTGCTTTTTGGAATACTGATTGGAATGAGTTGCTGTCATTTTCTCTAAAATGAAAAGTGAGGTTTTTGATTTAACAAATTAAACTTTTCTTTCCATTAAATTTTCTCCAAAAGCACGTAACATGGCCTTTTTCTCCACGCTTATATTTAGCTTTTCCAAAGTTTCAAATGCTTTAAAAGTGTAATCATGAATCGCATTTCGAGTAGCTTCCGAAGCGCCTGTTTCATCAAATATAGTTTTGATGGAATTTATTTTTTCAGAATTGTCATTGGGTTGAATGGAGAACAAGTGCATCATTTGTTCCGCTTGATCTTGGGTTGCAAAAGCCAGCGATTTAAGGTACAAAAACGTTTTTTTGTTTTCAATAATATCGCCCCCAACTTGTTTTCCGAAAGTTTCAGGATTGCCAAAAGCATCGAGATAATCGTCTTGAAGTTGAAAAGCCAATCCTAAATTCAGTCCAAAATCATAAATCAAATTGGCATTTTCATCCGAAGTTTCAGCGATAATTGCTCCCATTTTCATGGCAGCAGCTACCAAAACAGCCGTTTTGTATTCAATCATTTTCAAATATTCAGAAATAGAAACATCATCTCGGGTTTCAAAATCCACATCCCATTGTTGCCCTTCGCAAACTTCGAGTGCCGTTTTAGAAAACAATTGAGCTAAACTCTTGAAAATATTGGGTTCGTATTTTTCAAAATATTGGTATGCCAATATCAACATGGCATCACCCGAAAGAATTCCAGTGTTGATGTTCCATTTTTCATGAACCGTTTCATGTCCTCTTCGCAAAGGCGCATCATCCATAATATCGTCATGAACCAAAGAAAAATTATGAAAAACCTCAACAGCCAAAGCCGCTGGCAGTGCATTTTTACAGTCAACATCAAAAATTTCGGCACTCATTAAAGTTAAAACCGGTCGCATTCTTTTTCCACCCAATTTTAATATATATTGAATGGGTTCGTATAAGTTTTTGGGTTCTTTTGCTTCTAATTGAGATGCTAAATAATCGGAAATAAATTGCTGATATTGTGGTAATGTATGCATTATTAAGCTATGGCTAGTTCGTGTTATATACCAATAGTGGTACTAGTAATTTTTCAGAAAACAAAAATATACTATTTTCAGTAAAAACGAACCTGAACGCAATTCTAATTAGAAAATTTAAACCACATTGCACTTTTTAATTTTCAATTGAAAGTCGCTTCGCTCATCATAGCTATGTAAAATAAAATACCTAAAAAACTTTCATTAAGTAGATTTGCTTTAATTCTATATGATTTAAAAATAATAATCGAACTCAGGTTAAAAGCTAAATATTGAAATCAAAATTTAATCTAAAAATAATTTGTATCGAAAATAAATAAACTTTATACGGTCTTAAATTGATAATCAGAATAGGTGTTTTGAAGTTCTTCGGCTACTTTTTTAGGAATAATTTTAAGTTGAATGTAAACGAAAAGTCCGAATAAAACCAATGCTATTGAACCAACAACCGAATGCATTTCGCTCCAATTATGGTTTGAAAAGGAATCGAATTTATTGAAAAGTTGCATTGTAAAAAACATAAACGGAAACCCATTAAACGATTGTGCTACAGTTTCAAAAAGCCACTTTTTACCAGTAATTTTTTCTCGCTTTTTAATTTCAACATTAAGATTTATAAGTTCAAAAACGGCAAAACTTATAATAGCAAGAAACAAAACAAATAAAGTCATTTCAACATCTTGAGTGAATTTACAAAATAAAAATACAGTATAAATCAAACCCGCCGTTAAAATGATTTTGGGTAATTTGAAAAATGATTTATAGTAATGCCAAATTAATTTGAAGTATTTTTTATGCAAAAATTTTTGCCTTTCTTCTACAACATCCATAAATCCAAAAATACCAAACTTCTTGAATTCCAATTGCAAAGCTTCATCAAAAGTACGTTTTGGAAATGCTTCCCATTGAGCCTCTATCGCATTTGCCAAATGATCCACCAGCTCAGATTGCAAGTCAAACCATTCTACATAATGTTGCTTTGTAAAATCATATAATTGCTCGATTTGTTGGGGGTTAATTTTCATAAAGTTGGAATTTTAAATGGCATTAGTTTTCTAAATCAGAATGCGTTTTCTTTTTATTAGAAAGCTAATTTTTTGAATTTTTTTATCGTTTTTATATAATGGATTACAAAAGCAAAAAACAGAAAAACAGACAAGAATAGACTATTTACAGAAACCATTTTTTCAGAATAAAATCCATTTGTAAAAAGGTTTAGATAATAAATTACAACAAGAATAAACCCTGTCTTTTCAACGTACAAATAGCGTTTTTTGCTGATGAAGAAAGAATAAACAAATTGCACAATAAAGAAAATAAAAACACTTAAAAACAACCCTTTCTTAATAGTTTCAAAAACGATTTCGGAATGTAATAACGGAATTCCATAGTGAAATGCAATATATAGTATAGCCGCCAAAACAAGGTTGAAAGGTTGATAAAGTGTTTTGGTGAAATTTATAAATGCCGCAAAATACTGTGGAAAAAACTTGCCGTTATTCGCCAAAAGTGATTTCTTGTTTTGAATCATATAGGTTTTAAAAGCATCGTCAAAATCAAGGTTTTCATTTGTGATTTTTGCTTCAATTGCACTTGCAATATGATCGGTCATTTCAGCACGAACGTCAACAAAAATAACGTCTGAGTTTTGCAAATACCTATCAATAAATTGAATTTGAGAGTTGGTAAGTTTCATGTGATTTGTTTTTAAGGTTTAATCGTTAGGCGTTAAATTGCCAATTTTGGATTCACTAAACTTTGCATATTCCTAATAAAATCTTCTAGCTCCGAAAGACGATTTACAGTTTCTTTTTCACCCGATTCAGTAAGTTTATAATACTTTCTCAAACGATTATCTACTTTTTCAACCTCTACATCCAGCAAGCCTTCGGCTTCCAATTTATGCAAGGCAGGATACAAAGCGCCTTCAGTAATATGAAGCTCGCCCATGGTTATTGCTTTCACTTTTTGAGTAATTTCATAGCCATACATTCTCCCGTTTTCTTCCAAAAGTTTCATTACAATGGTGTTCAAACTCCCTTTATACAATTGTGAATTTTTCATTTGTTTTTACATGCGAGACAAGAAACAATCTCAATTTACAGGTTACAAATATACATAAGAAACTTATACATAATAAAATTAGGTATAAATTTTTTCAAATTATAACATTTTTAGAAAGTCAAATCGTTTACTACCTTTGCAAAAAAAAGAAAACCATGTCAGCATTTTATAAACTAAATATAAAAGAAGTAAAAAGAGAAACCCAAGATGCGGTTTCCATACTTTTTAATGTGCCTCAAGAGTTACAATCCAACTATCAATTTATTGCTGGGCAATACATCAATTTAAAATTAACCTTAGACGGAAAAGAAATTCGTCGCGCCTACTCCATTTGTGCTTCCCCTGAAAATAACGAATTAAGAATTGCAGTAAAAGCGATTAAAAACGGCACTTTTTCTGTTTTTGCAAACGCAAATCTAAAAGCCGGCGACACCCTTGAAGTAGGAAGTCCCGAAGGAAAATTTACTTTTGAACCACAAATCGACAGACAAAAAAATTATGCAGCTTTTGTTGCCGGTAGCGGGATTACACCGGTACTTTCAATTGTTAAAAGCCTGTTGGTTGGTGAACCAAAAAGCACTTTTGTATTGGTTTATGGAAACAAATCACCTGAATCCACACTATTTCATCAAGAATTACATGATTTACAATTGCAACACGTAGGTCGTTTTTTTGTTCATTATGTATATAGCCAAGCTAAAGTTACCAATGAATTATTTGGTCGAATAGACAAATCAATTGTCAACTTTGTGCTAAACGACAAACACAAAGCGATGGATTTTGCTAAATTTTATCTGTGTGGTCCCGAAGCAATGATCAATAGTGTAACCGCTACATTAAAAGAACATAATATTGCAGAGAAAAACATCAAATTTGAATTGTTCTCCACTTCATACGTCGAAAACGAAATAAAAGGAAGTACCGAAGGACATACCAAAATTACCGTTATGGTTGATGACGAAGCCACTACTTTTGAAATGTCGCAAAAACAAACCCTTCTAGAAGCGGCTTTAAAACAAGGTCTTGATGCACCTTATTCTTGCCAAGGCGGTATTTGCAGCAGTTGTTTAGCACGAGTTACTTCAGGAACGGCCGAAATGAAGAAAAATGCTATTTTAACAGATTCAGAAGTAGCAAAAGGATTGGTATTAACTTGTCAAGCACATCCCACTTCTAGCGAAATTTATGTGGATTATGACGATGTGTAATTCAACTACTATTTTTAAGATAAAATAAAAAGGGTTTTGCTATTGTATTTAAAACACGAAATCCATTAGTTGAATTATCAAAAACAAAGCATACAGAAAGTATCAAATAAACCGCTGGTGTAATTATTTTACGTCCTTTCGAGTGTTTTTTGTGTAGTGATAACGAAACAAAAAATGTATCGAGAACCGTTTTTAATAAAATTTTCCTTGTTTTCGATAAGATTTTCTTTCGAAAAATAATCGTACTGACGATAAATTGAAACCAAACGAATTGCCCTAAAGGGTACAAATAGTAATAATCAATACATTCATAATCAAAACTAATTTCTGAATAGTGATTGCTATCTATTTAATTTATAAATTTGTATTCAAGTTTGAAATACAACACACAATTTAACGTAAACATAAAAAATAAAAAAATGGCATTAGTAATAACAGACGCAACATTTGAAGAATTAGTATTAAAATCAACAAAACCAGTAATGGTAGATTTTTGGGCAGCTTGGTGCGGTCCTTGTAGAATGGTAGGTCCAATCATTGACGAAATTTCCACTGAATATGATGGAAAAGCGGTAATTGGAAAAGTAGATGTTGACGCCAATCAAGAATTTGCAGCCAAATATGGCGTTAGAAATATCCCAACTGTTTTGGTGTTCCAAAACGGAGAAGTTGTTGGTCGTCAAGTTGGCGTAGCTCCAAAACAAACGTATGCAGATTCATTAGACGCCTTGTTGTAAGAATCTCAAAACTCCAAAACTGGAGTTAATTTTTAAATCTATTAGGTTTGACTTTTGTCAAACCTTTTTTTTTAACAACAAAACTATAGCATCGTTCTAATCTTTTTTAATACATTTGAAAAATGAAGATGGAATCACAAATAGAAAAAATATCAAGTTTTCAACACTTAGAATTATTAGCGAATCAAGTCGTTGAAGGCTTTATTTCTGGAATGCACAAAAGTCCTTTTCATGGTTTTTCTGCCGAATTTGCTGAACATAAAGTCTATAATGCTGGAGAAAGCACCAAACATATTGATTGGAAATTATTTGCCAAAACCGATCGTTTGTACACCAAACGCTACGAAGAAGAAACCAATTTACGATGTCATTTAATCATTGATAATTCTTCTTCCATGCATTATCCAATACTCAAACCAGACCAACCTTTTTACGAAAGTAAAATAGGTTTTTCTGTTTTAGCATCTGCAGTTTTAATGAATTTATTGAAAAAACAAAGAGATGCTGCGGGTTTAAGCGTATATTCGGATACCTATGAATATTATGCACCTGAGAAAGGAAGTGATCGTCATCATAGAATGTTGCTCAATAAATTAGAAAGTCTTTTAGTTGCTAATAAAGAAGCTAAAACAACAGATACAATCGCTTTTTTACATCAAATTGCTGAAAAAATACATCGCCGTTCGATGATTGTTATATTCACCGACATGTTTCAATCGGGCGATGAAGCATTGCTTTTTACCGCACTACAGCATTTAAAACACAACAAACACAAAGTGGTTTTGTTTCATGTCATCGATAATGAAACGGAGCTTAAATTTGATTTTGACAACACGCCTAGAAAATTTATTGATCTTGAAACAGGTGATGAAGTAAACATATTCTCAGAAAACATAAAACAAGAATACGAAAATCAAGTCGCAAATTACTTTAAAAAACTCTCATTAACCTGTGCTCAGAACAAAATTAAGTACGTTCCTGTGAATGTAGGAAGTGATTTCGAAAAAATAATGACTACATACTTGGTTGAAAAACAAACTTTTGGATAATCAAAATACGTTTTCTGTTATTTTTTTTCAATAAACACTTGTAGATTGTAAAATCTGTCCTATATTTGCACTCGCAATTATGCAGAGGTTTGGTAGTTCAGTTGGTTAGAATACATGCCTGTCACGCATGGGGTCGCGGGTTCGAGTCCCGTCCAGACCGCAAAATTGGGGAAAGCGATTCAGAAATGAATCGCTTTTTTGCCCCAATAAAGCATCAAAGATAGTTGTGTTGTTTTCGATACGAATTTGTAACTCGTATCACGGTTTAGTAGTTAGACCAATGAAAAGCTTTCCATTTATTCTGAAATTATTTCAGAATCTAAGGATGGCTTTTTTGATTTAAGGGGGTTTATTACCCAAAATTTACCTCATTATATTCTTCCATTTTTACCCATAAATTACCACAAAAAAGGCACACATTTAGGTGTACCATTTTATTTCTCAGGTGTACCACTTTTTAATTTCCATAATAATGAACAATAATAAAATTTCAATTCTATTCTTGCTTCAAAAAGCTAGGATAAATAAGCAGGGTAAATGCCCAATTAGATGTAGAATTACTTTTTTAGATGATAGGC
>CAIRNC010000424.1 GCA_903879875.1 uncultured Bacteroidota bacterium | reverse complement strand
TAAACGATTTCAAAAATAGATTGAAAAATTAAAATTAAAACAATTATAACATTGCGTGTTCCGTCGATAGTTATTATATACGTATTGTAATCCTCATTTTTGTATAGTCTAAAAAAAAAAGAAGCCTTTCAACATCTTGTCTCATAACAATCGAATATCTCCTAAAAAATAAAGAGGTGGAATTGCTTCCACCTCTTTAACCCCAAATCTACCATAGCCTTAACGGCTACACTTATGAAGTAGTAAATTTATAAAATTATTTCTAGTATTGCAATTATTTTAGATTAAATATTTTGGTTATTTTTTATTAAAATGGTTTATTTTGCTCAATATTACTGAGACTAGAAGCCTTCTATTTCTTTTATAATGATGGAATAATACTCGGATTAATTCATTGAAATGTCAACTTGTCATATTGTCATCCGTCATTTTTGGTGTGTACTGACAATTTATTCTCTTTTTTCTATTGGCACAAAGATTGACTATTGCAACTCGAGTTGTTAAAATAAGTATACAATAAAATTAAATATAAATAAAATGGGTAAAATAATCGGAATCGATTTAGGTACAACAAACTCTTGTGTTTCTGTAATGGAAGGTAACGAAGCAGTAGTAATTCCTAATGCTGAAGGAAAAAGAACAACACCATCTATCATTGCATTTGTTGAAGGTGGCGAAATTAAAGTAGGTGATCCTGCAAAAAGACAAGCAGTAACTAATCCAACAAAAACGATTGCTTCTATCAAACGTTTTATGGGTCACTCTTTTGCTGAAATTACAAACGAAGCAAAAAGAGTTTCTTATTCTGTAGTTAAAGGCGACAACAATACACCACGTGTGGATATTGACGGTCGTTTGTACTCTGCACAAGAATTGTCAGCTATGACACTTCAAAAAATGAAAAAAACGGCTGAAGACTATTTAGGTCAAACCGTTACTGAAGCAGTTATTACTGTTCCTGCTTACTTTAATGATGCACAACGTCAAGCTACAAAAGAAGCTGGTGAAATTGCAGGTCTTAAAGTAATGCGTATTATCAACGAACCAACTGCAGCAGCTTTGGCTTATGGTTTGGATAAAAAAGGAAAAGATCAAAAAATTGCTGTTTACGATTTAGGTGGAGGTACATTTGATATTTCTGTTCTTGAATTAGGAGACGGTGTTTTCGAAGTCCTTTCTACAAATGGTGATACTCACTTAGGTGGAGATGATTTTGACCACGAAATTATTGACTGGTTGGCTAACGAATTCAATGCTGAAGAAGGTATCGATTTGCGTTTGGATCCAATGTCATTGCAACGTTTGAAAGAAGCAGCTGAGAAAGCAAAAATTGAATTGTCATCTTCAGCTGAAACTGAAATCAACTTGCCTTACGTTACGGCTACGGCTTCAGGACCAAAACACTTAGTAAAAAAATTAACTAGAGCTAAATTCGAGCAATTAACTGACGCATTAGTAAAACGTTCTATGGCACCTGTAGCTAAAGCGTTGAAAGATGCTGGTTTATCTGTTTCTGATATTGACGAAGTGATCCTTGTAGGAGGTTCTACTCGTATGCCAAGAATTGCTGACGAAGTAGAAAAATTCTTTGGTAAAAAAGCGTCTAAAGGAGTTAACCCTGATGAGGTTGTTGCTATTGGAGCAGCTATACAAGGTGGAGTTCTTTCTGGAGATGTAAAAGATGTATTGTTGCTTGACGTTACACCTTTATCTTTAGGTATCGAAACTATGGGTGGTGTAATGACTGTTTTGATTGAATCAAACACAACTATACCAACTAAAAAATCGCAAGTATTCTCTACTGCTGCCGATTCTCAACCAACAGTTGAAATCCACGTATTGCAAGGCGCAAGAGCAATGGCTGCTGATAATAAAACTATTGGTCGTTTCCACTTAGATGGTATTCCACCAGCACCAAGAGGAGTTCCACAAATTGAAGTAACTTTTGATATTGATGCTAATGGTATCATCAAAGTTTCTGCTACTGATAAAGGAACTGGTAAATCTCACGATATTCGTATCGAAGCTTCTTCTGGATTAACTGCTGAAGAAATCGAAAGAATGAAAAAAGATGCTGAAGCTAATGCTGGAGCAGATAAAATCGCAAGAGAAAGAGCTGAAAAATTGAACGAAGCTGACGGAATGATTTTCCAAACAGAATCTCAATTGAAAGAACTTGGTGATAAATTAACTGATGATCATAAAGTAGCTATCGAATATGCTCTAACTGAATTGAGAATGGCGCACCAATCTCAAGACGTTCCTGCTATTCAAACAGCACTTGACAACATCAATGCAGCATGGAAAACGGCTACTGAAGCCATGTACGCTCAAGGCGAACAAGCTCAAGGTGGTGCTCAACAACCTCAAGGAGAACAAGCTCAAGGAGACAATGTTGAAGATGTTGAATTTGAAGAAGTAAAATAAGCAATTATTTTATAAAAAGGTGAAACCCGAGTTAGCAATAGCTCGGGTTTTTTATTGCTTATTTTTAAACATTTTCAAAATTACAAAAGCATGTGGAAAAGTAATTGCGGCAAGAAAAGAAAAAAATAAAGCGTCAAAAATAGTTTCATTTTTAAATATTAAATATAGTATAATGATTCCTAAAAGGGAAATCAACCAATAGACAAAAGCTGATTTGAAATATAATTTGAAATTATTAAAGCTATAGTTGCCATACAAAAATTTGATTTGATTACTTAAAGAAGGAATGCTATGCCAAAAAATAAAATAAAGTGCAAATCCCCAAATTAAACTTCCAACTTTAAATAAAACAGCAAAAACCAATAAATACAACAATTCTTCAACTGCTTTTTTACTAAATGCTTTTGATTTATAAATGTAGAACATAAAAAACAAAATTAGTATAAAACCAAAAACTTCTAGTAAGGTTACAATATTTATAAATTGAACCTCAGTATTTATAATAGAAAAAATAATTTGTTGCACTTCTTTAGTATGAAAGACAAACAAGAGCAATAAAATGAAAATGCCATAATTGAATTGAAATAAGGACTTCAACCATTTTTGGCTTAAATCTTCGAGATCTTGCCAATGTTGTTCACCAAAATGATAACCACTTACTAAAATAAATAGTAGCAGAGCCAACCAAGGCAATATCACAAACATAAAAGCGGAAATTAGCACTACAATTATATATGACAATATCAATTTTTGAAAAGAAATTGTTTCTTTTGAAGCATTTAATTTTGTTAAAATAACCAAATCGTTTGCTCCATGAAGTACTCCGAACGAAAAAATCAATAAAAATCCAACAGGAATTTGAAATTTATCATTTAAGAACGAAGTGATCCATAGCCCTAAAAAGCTTGCTAATATTGACAAATTGAGATTTTTAGACATCATATTTTAATTTTGTTTAAAAATAATGAAAAATAATTAAACAAAATACATTTATTTTTGTTTAACGTTTTGTATATTTGTTTAAACAAAAGAATAATTATTTATTATTCAGTATTAACTTAAACCTTTTTATTATGACAAATTTTATGTTTATTTCGGCTTCTGTAACGAAAATGTTACCAGATGATTACACAGGATTTACTTTTTTCGTAGGATGCATGGCAATGATGGCTGCATCTGCTTTTTTCTTTTTATCATTAAATCAATTTGATAAAAAATGGCGAACCTCAGTTTTGGTTTCAGGTTTGATTACGTTTATTGCCGCAGTGCACTATTTCTACATGAAAGAGTATTGGGGCGAATTTCATGAATCGCCTACATTTTTTAGATATGTTGATTGGATTTTGACTGTGCCATTGATGTGTTTAGAATTTTATTTAATTTTGAAAGTTGCAGGTGCAAAAACAGCATTGCTATGGAAAATGATTTTCTATTCGGTAGTAATGTTAGTTACGGGATATTTAGGGGAAACCGTTTTAAAAGACCAAGCGGCACTTTGGGGATTCATTTCAGGAGTAGCTTATTTCGCAATTGCTTATGAAATTTGGTTGGGAAGTGCAGCAAAATTAGCTAAAGCAGCGGGAGGAAATGTTCTTGCAGCACACAAAATTTTATGTTGGTTCGTGTTAGTAGGTTGGGCAATTTATCCTTTAGGATACATGCTAGGAACTGATGGATGGTACACTTCAGTTTTAGGAAAAGGAAGTGTTGACGTTGCCTACAACATCGCAGATGCTATAAATAAAATTGGATTTGGCTTAGTGGTGTATAGTTTAGCTGTTAAATCCACTGAAAAATAATTTATTTTCACTTTTTATATCTAAACCGAGTAAGTGATTGCTCGGTTTTTTTTTGTTGGAGTATAATGTATAAAAAACGACTATTTAGAAAAAGATTAAATAAAATTATCTAACAATCAGAAAAATATTATATTTTTGAAAAATATTATTCTTTTTATGATACTAACGTAGTTTTAAAAATTCTAAATCAAATGAAAAAAATTCTACTATTTGTACTGTTTTCTTTTTTAATTACAAATGCACAAAACAAAAACGTATTTGACATTGCCAGAAATGGTACTTTAAAAGAAATTCAAGAGTTGAATAAAAGCAATCCATATCTAATTGACACATATAACGAAAATAAATCGAGTCCACTTATTTTGGCTTGCTACCGTGGTAATACGGATGTTGCCTTATATCTCATTGCAAACACAAAAGATATAAACTACAATTCTGGAATGGGTACGGCATTGATGGCAGCAGTAGTAAAAGGAAATATAGAATTAGTAATAGCTTTAATAGGTGCAAAAGCTAACCTTGATTTATTTGATTCTCAGGGAAAAACAGCGTTGATGTATGCGGTACAATTTAAAAACAAAGAAATAATTAAACTGCTTTTGCAACACAAAGTAAATAAATCGATACTGTCTAATGAAGGAAAAACGGCATTTGAATACGCCACTTTTTCTGGAGACGAAACTATTATTAACCTTTTAAAATAAAAAACATGAAAAAAACATTACTTACATTGGCATTTATGGGCATTAGCGGCCTTTCTTTTGGACAATTTACAACAGGAACTGTTAATTTAACTCCCTCACGAACCATTAAAATTGACACCAATACTACTATAGTAACTATGACCTTAACAGCACCAAGCACCGTATGGTTTGGTATAGGTTTTGGAGGTTTTAGCATGGCTGAATCAACCGATATGTTTATTTGGAATTCCACTACAAACAGAGATTATATGGCACCAGGTGGACATTCGACTCCAAATCCAGATGCTTCGAATGCACAAAGTTGGACAATTTCATCTGATTTAGTAGCTTCAGGTGTAAGAACTGTTGTTGCAACCAGACCAATTGTGTCTTCTGGTGATTTTACATTTTTAAATGATAATTCGGCAATTAATATTATTTATGCACAAGGATCTTCAACAACTTTATCAAATCACGGAACTAATCCACACGATGTTACCACATTAACAAGAACGGCATTGTTGGGTATTGAAAACTTTTCTTTGAATGTAACCGCTGTTTATCCAAATCCTTCAAAAGGAATTTTTACAATTCAATCCAAATCGAGTTTAAACAAAGTTACTATTTATACTCAAACAGGTACTTTTGTTAAGACTATAGAATTACAATCGGGAGAAAAAAGTATAGAAATTAATCTAAAGGGTTTGCAAACCGGTATGTATCTTTTAGAATTACAAAATGATTCTGAAAAATCTTGGAAAAAAATAATTTTAGAATAGTACTTACTTTTTAAAACTAAAAAGATACCATAATTTAATACAACAAATAAAACCCGAGTTAGCAATAGCTCGGGTTTTATCTTTTATATTGATGTAAGTTTAATTAAAAATCTTGACTAACATTTCTTTCAATAAGTCACCAATAGGCATTGCATTGGCACCCACACCTTTGCTTTTCACATCAATGTCACGAAGAGCAGCTACAATTTGGCTTACTTTTTTCATGGGATAATTCTTTAAGGCGACGTCATAATCTTTTAAAAAGAAAGGATTTACTTTTAGAACAGTAGCAACATTTTTTGGGTTTTTATCTTTTAAACCATGGTATTGTAAAAGCTGAACAAAAAAACTAAAAATCAAACTAGTAGTTACAACCATTGGATTATCTTTTGGATTGTCTGAGAAATACTGTGCAATTTGATAGGCTTTTAATTGATTGCGTTCCCCAATGGCTTTTCGCAATTCAAAAACGTTGAAATCCTTACTAAAACCAATGTTTTCTTCAATGTGTTTGGCGGAAATAGTAGTTCCTTTCGGTAAAATAATTTGTAGTTTTTCTAATTCGTTATTGATTTTACTCAAATCCGTTCCTAGAAATTCAACAAGCATGGCATTGGCTTTTGGCTCAATACTGTATTCTTTACCTTGCAAAACTCTTGTTATCCATTGTCCTACCTGGTTTTCGTAGAGTTTTTTACTTTCATATACCAAGCCATTTTTATCTAAAAGCTTAGTAACCTTTTTTCGTTTATCGAGTGTTTTGTATTTGTAGCAAATGACCAAAACGGTGGAAGGCATTGGGTTTTCGGCATAGTTTTCCAGTTTATCAATTGTTTTTGTTAAATCTTGTGCTTCTTTGACAATCACAACTTGACGTTCTGCCATCATCGGATATCGTTTGGCAGTACCTATAATGTCTTCAATAGAGACGTCTCGTCCATACAAAACGGTTTGATTGAAACCTTTTTCCTCTTCTGATAAAACATTTTGCTCAATATAATCGGCGAGTTTATCGATATAATAAGGTTCTTCTCCCATTAAAAAATAAATGGGTTTAATTTTTCCAGACTTGATATCGTTAACTATTTTTACTACTTCGTCCATTTTTTTGGTTTCAAGTATGATACGAAAGTTTTGATTTTAGATTTGTAACTAGTTTTAAATTTCAACTTGAAATTAAATTAACTAATTTTACCGCATGCAAAAACTCAATTTTCCATCTTATAACTTTCGGTTCAAAAATAACGAAAATAAAGTAGCTATCTTTGACGAAATTAGAAAAAAATTTATTATTCTAACTCCAGAAGAATGGGTGCGACAACACGTAGTGCAATTTTTGTTGGAAGAAAAAAAATATCCAAAATCATTAATTAACGTAGAAAAAGTACTGAAAATTAATGGTTTAACTAAAAGATATGATGGAGTAGTATTCAATACCGATGGTTCTATATTTTTGTTAGTAGAATGTAAAGCACCAAAAGTAAAAATTACTCAAACAACATTCGACCAAATTGCACGTTATAATATGACTTTAAAAGCTACTTATTTAATGGTAACAAACGGTTTGAATCATTATTTTTGCCTTATGGATTTTGAAAATGAAAGCTATGTGTTTTTAAAAGAATTACCAGAATTTATACCAACAAAACAAATCTAAAATATTTTGAAAATAGCCGTAGTGATACTGAATTGGAATGGAATAAAATTGTTAGAACAATTTTTACCTTCAGTTGTTCAATTTTCTCAAGAAGCAACTGTATATGTTGCAGATAATGCCTCAACAGACGGCTCTGTTTTTTTTGTTCGGAACCATTTTCCTACAGTTCAAATTATTGAAAACAGGGCTAATTTAGGTTTTGCACAAGGGTATAATGAAGCGCTTAAAAGTGTTGATGCCGAAATATTTGCATTAGTCAATTCTGATATTGAAGTTACTGAAAATTGGCTTTCACCAGTTTTAAATGCTTTTAAAAATGAACCGCAAACGGCAATAATTCAACCTAAAATCAGGGATTTTAAGAACAAAGCTTATTTTGAATATGCTGGTGCAGCAGGTGGATTTATTGACAAATATGGATATCCATTCTGTAGAGGACGCGTTTTTGATACTTTAGAAAAAGATAATGGGCAGTATAACGATTCCTGCGAAATCTTTTGGGCTTCAGGGGCTTGTTTTTTTATTAGAAGTTCAGTTTATAGCGAACTAAATGGATTTGACGCTTCTTTTTTTGCACATCAAGAAGAAATTGACTTGTGCTGGCGCGCTTTTAATAAAGGATATGTTGCAAAATATATTTCGGATTCAATGGTTTATCATGTCGGTGGGGCTACTTTATCGCAAGGGAATCCTAAAAAAACCTATTTGAATTTCAGAAATTCATTATGGATGTTGGTTAAAAATCTACCTAAAAACAAATTATTTCAAGTATTGTTTATTCGTTTAATCTTAGATGGTTTGGCTGGAATTCAATTTCTTTTTAAAGGAAAATTAAGGCACTTGTTTGCTATTTTAGAATCCCATT
>CAIRNC010000423.1 GCA_903879875.1 uncultured Bacteroidota bacterium | reverse complement strand
TGAAAAAAAATATAATAATAATTATAATAACGGTGTTTTCTTCAAATCTTTTACTGTCACAGTTTATCTGCAATATTTCTCAGAAAGTTAAAGAAACAGGTGATGCAATAACAAAAGAAAATGGAAATTCTAATGATATTTCAATTGTAGGAGATTATAGAAAAAATGGTACTGGATGGATTCTTTTACCTGACCATACAGGTGCAACTTTCATTGAAAACTTACAAATAAATGAAATCATTTGGGTTTTAGGTAAAATAAATGGAAATCAAGGGATCGAAATTACTAATCTAAAAAAAGAACTTGACTCAAATAATAAACTACAAGCAGAAACTCAAATTAAATTTTTGATAAATATAAAATCTAATACAGAAATTGAGTTTTTAAATTCTCAAACCAACCAAAATATTAAGTTAAAACGGACTCTTCTTATTCCTGGTAAAATTTATTCTCAAATACAAAATAAAGATAATAATATCAATCCCATTGTGGAACGTTTTAGTGATTTCCAAAAAAAATATGTTGCCGAGGAAATTTCAAATTGGCAAAACAAAGGTGAATTTGAAAAAACTTCAGATTGGCAGATAAGAGTAAATGAAGAAACAATAAAAGAAAAAACGGAAAATTTTAACGAAGATGCAATTGATGCATATGCTAAACATCTTCACATTAACTTAGGTTTTTGTTACATTGGAGCTTCTTTGTCACTTGGACTCTATGATGCAGATAGAGAAATATACATTATTAAAAGTTCAAATTTCGGAAATTTAGAAGTACCTGTTCCAATTCACGAAGCCGAACAATTTAAAGACAAAAACTGGTGTGGTAATGATTCAGATCCTAAAAACGTAATTTATTTTATTATAAATGATGAACTAGCTCTTGCTCAAGCAACTTTTTGGGATAAATATAAATATGTGAATCCTTTAGCAATGAATCGTAATAAAACAAAAAAAGAAATTGCATTGGAATTGCAGGTCAAAAAGGATTTAGAGGATAAAATTTACAATTCTTCAGAACTTGAAAAAAGACCTTATCCTCCAGGAGGATTTGAAAAATTATACAAATATATAGGTAGTAACTTTAAAAGTCCTAAAGAAAAAGGTTTAATGGGTAGAGTTTATGTTTCGTTTACAATAGCAATAGATGGTTCACTTACTAATTTAAAAGTAGATAGAGATATTGGTTACGGTACAGGACAAGAAGCAATTAGAGTTTTATCTTTATATCCAAAATGGATTCCTGGCGAAAAAGATGGTCGAAAAGTAAAAGTTGCTTATACATTAACAATTGATGTTCAAACAGACGAATAATAATTAAATGATAGCAGATTTAAAGAGCGAGAAAATAATTTCAGAATTAAAAAGGTCAAAATTGCCAAGTTATTGGTTAAAATATTTTGAATATGAGCTTGATGTTGAATTATTTAATTTAACAAATAATGAGTTAATTAAAGTTATACTTGAAGAAAAGAAAAAGGTAACTCCATTTATAGATTCTCAAATTATAATTTCGAATATATTGACAAAATTTGGTAGTAAACATTTATTCCATAGGCAATTCCGAGAACATCATCCTGACTCAGATAGTGCACAATTATTGGGTATGCAATTATATAATATTATTATAAATGATACTGATATTTGGATTTATTGTGATTTAAAAAAAAAGGGACATATGTTTTCACATGCAACATATTTTAAATAATTACCCGATTGTCTCGAATATGCAATAAATCCCTCTTGTAGGATAGCGAAAATTACATCTTACCTATATAAAAAATAAATAGCTGTAAATGAAAAATAGTGATAAAATCAGTTTAGAGAATGCCTATCGTTTGTTTGAATCCAATGACATCAACAAAATAGAAGTAGGCACTACCAAAGGGCTTATGGAGCTGCATCATTATCTTTTTAAGGATTTATATGATTTTGCCGGTAAGGTGCGCACGCATAACATTTCAAAAGGCGGTTTTCGATTTGCTACGGCTTTATATTTAAACGAAATTTTGGTAAAAATTGAGCAAATGCCAGAGCACAATTTCGAGGAAATTATAGCAAAATATATTGAAATGAATATAGCCCATCCTTTTATGGAAGGCAATGGACGCAGCATGCGGATATGGCTTGATATGATTTTAAAAGCGAGACTTAAAAAATTAGTGAATTGGCAATTTGTTGACAAGACCCTTTATTTGCAAGCGATGGAACGCAGCCCAATTAATGGTTTGGAATTAAGAACTTTGTTAAGTCAAAATCTAACGGACGAAATAAACAATAGAACCATTATTTTTAAAGGAATCGAGCAGTCCTATTATTATGAAGGATATAGGAAAGAAGATGAGGAATGACAAAATTTAATAAAATAACAAAATGAAAAAAGTATTGATTTTAGTAGCAATGTTGCTCTCGTTTGGATTGGCGAAAGCGCAAACCATTCAATCTAGTAATTATAGCACAACAGGCTACATTAAATCAGACGGTACTATTCAAAACAGTAACTATTCCACTGTTGGTTACATAAAACAGAACGGAACGATTCAAAATAGCAGCTATTCCACGATTGGCTATATAAAAAGTGATGGAACGATTCAAAACAGCAGTTACTCCACTGTAGGCTATGTAAAAAGCGATGGAACCGTACAAAATAGTAGTTATTCCACTATTGGTTATATTAAGAATGATGGAACCGTACAAAATAGTAGCTATTCCACCATTGGTTATGCAAAAGCAGTTGACAAAAAATGGGCTGCCGTTACGTTTTTCTTTTTCAAATTCAATTGATTTAACCAGTTTCAATGGCTCGAATATGCAATAAATAGCTCGTGAAGAATTGTGCGGATTTAAGGTGCAAATCTGCACTTTCGGGATTTGTCTGTTTGTTTTAAATGTAATTTCTCTTAGTGCTGAATGGTTTATAAAAAAGTATAACGGAATGCTGTAATTCAGATTTTTATGTTATTTTTGCCGCTAATTAAAAAAAATAAAAATTATGAAAATTAGATTGTTACTAGCATTATTCATCGGATTTATTTATTCGGCAACAGCACAAACTATTAATTCTGAAATGGTGCAGTACAAACTTCCAGTACCAGCAAAATTTCCAATAGATGTTGTAAACAGAAATTACAAAGTAAAAGTTACTTCTCCATATACTTTAAAATCCGAAGATATCATTGCCCAATCGAAAGTAGAATTTGACGCTGAATTGAAAAACTATGACAAAGTAGTAGCGGATAGTGAATCGGAATTTAAAAAACGATTGACAACCTATGACGAGGATGTTATTAAAGCAAAAGAAAAATACAAATTAGAATCTGAAGAATTCAAAAAAATGTCTTTGCTAGAGCGTTTAGCTATG
>CAIRNC010000422.1 GCA_903879875.1 uncultured Bacteroidota bacterium | reverse complement strand
CTTGATTGAATGCGTTAACAGCACCAATCAACATATTGTTAGATATATTATCCAAATGTCCACGGAAACGCAACCATGGTCCAGCCATAGAAATGTGGTCGGTAGTGCATTTACCGTAAGCTTTGATTAACAATTTGGCACCCATAATATTTTTTCCGTCCCAAGCATCAAACGGAGCTAATAATTGTAATCTATCTGATGTTTCAGAAACGGCTACTTGTACACTACTTCCATCTGCTGCTGGAGCTTGGAATCCATTATCATCCACAGCAAAACCTCTTGTTGGTAATTCATCACCCGCTGGAGGAAGTAATTTTACCGCTTCCCCTTTATCGTTTAATAAAGTATCTGTAATTGGATTGAAAGATAAATCACCTGAGATTGCTAAAGCTGCAACCATTTCTGGCGAGGTAACAAAAGCATGAGTATTTGGATTTCCATCAGCACGTTTAGAGAAGTTTCTGTTGAACGAATGCACAATAGTGTTTTTCTCTCCTTTGTCTGCTCCTGCTCTATCCCATTGTCCGATACATGGTCCGCAAGCATTGGTAAATACTTTGGTTCCCATTTTTTCGAACGTAGCGATGATACCATCTCTTTCAATGGTATATCTAATTTGTTCAGAACCTGGATTGATTCCGAACTCCGCTTTTGGAGAAATTCCGTGAGCAACTGCTTGTTCCACAATAGAAGCCGCACGAGCCATATCTTCATAAGAAGAATTGGTACAAGAACCAATTAATCCCCATTCAACTTTCAATGGCCAACCATTTTTAGCCGCTTCTTCTTTCATTTTGGAAACTGGAGTTCCTCTATCTGGAGTAAAAGGTCCATTGATATAAGGCTCTAATTCTGATAAATTAATTTCGATAACTTGATCAAAATATTGATTTGGATTGGCATAAACTTCAGCATCACCAGTTAAGTAATCCGCAACTGTATCAGCAGCATCTACAACATCTTGACGACCTGTAGCAGCCAAATAGCGACGCATCGAATCATCATATCCAAAAGTAGAAGTTGTAGCACCAATTTCGGCACCCATATTACAAATCGTACCTTTACCCGTACAAGACATATTGATAGCACCTTCGCCAAAATATTCAACAATAGCACCTGTTCCACCTTTAACAGTAAGGATATCAGCCACTTTTAGAATTACGTCTTTTGGAGCTGTCCAACCATTTAATTTTCCTGTCAATTTAACGCCAATCAATTTTGGAAATTTCAATTCCCAAGACATCCCTGACATTACATCAACAGCATCTGCACCACCAACTCCAATAGCTAGCATTCCTAACCCGCCTGCATTAACAGTATGTGAATCTGTTCCAATCATCATTCCACCAGGAAATGCATAATTTTCTAAAACAATTTGGTGTATAATTCCTGAACCTGGTTTCCAAAACCCAATTCCATATTTATTAGAAACGGAAGAAAGGAAATCAAAAACTTCTTTTGATTGTGAATTGGCTACAGCTAAATCAGTAGTAGCGCCCACTTTTGCTTGAATCAAGTGATCACAGTGAACAGTCGTTGGAACCGCTACAGTTTTCTTACCAGCGTGCATGAATTGCAATAACGCCATTTGAGCCGTAGCATCTTGACAAGCTACTCTATCTGGTGCAAAATCAACATAATCTTTTCCTCTTGAAAAAGCTTGAGATGGTGTTCCTTCCCATAAATGGGAATATAAAATCTTTTCTGAAAGTGTTAAAGGACGACCAACGAATTCACGTGCTCTGTCTACACGATCTGCCATATTTCCGTACACTTTTTTAATCATTTCAATATCGAAAGCCATAATAATATTGGTTTATTTGTTTGTGATGCAAATTTAAACAATTCCGCCTATAATTATTCATTTTTTAATAAAAGTGATGATTCTAATAATTATTATTGTTAAAAAGTGTTTTTTAGCACCAATTATTGAATTAAAATTAAAATCAAATTAAAATAATAGGTTTTTAATAATTTAAACTAAAAATTTTGTCAAATTCGGAATTGGAATTTTTTACAAAAATTAAAAAAGGAGAAAGAATGCTTCTAAATTAGCTAATTATAACGATATAGTTACTCGTATTCGCTCATTCAAGTAAAAAAAAGCCCTTATGTGAGAAACACATAAGGGCTTTAGATTTCGTTTATTTTAATTAAAATAATGAAGTCACAATTTTTTCAATAGAAATCCCTTCAGCATCTGCTTTGTAATTTTTCACTACACGATGTCGAAGAATTCCAACTGCTACCGCTTTTACATCTTCGATATCTGGAGAAAATTTGCCATTGAAAGCCGCATGTGCTTTTGCTGCAAGAATTAAATTCTGAGAAGCTCTAGGCCCTGCGCCCCAATCGATATAATTTTTAATATATTCGTTAGACAAAGGATTGTCTGGACGGGTTTTACTTACTAAAGTAACGGCATATTCAATTACATTATCAGCAACCGGAATACGACGAATCAGATGTTGAAAATCAATTATTTCTTCCCCTGTAAACAATGGATTTATCGTTTCTTTTATATCCGAAGTGGTACTTTTAACTACTTGAACTTCTTCAGCAAATGAGGGATAATCAAGCTTTATAGAAAACATAAATCGATCCAATTGCGCTTCTGGCAAAGGATAGGTTCCTTCTTGTTCGATTGGATTTTGGGTTGCCAAAACAAAATAAGGCAAATCTAACTTGTAATTATGACCCGCAATTGTAACGGCACGTTCTTGCATGGCTTCTAATAAAGCAGCTTGCGTTTTTGGAGGTGTTCTATTGATTTCATCCGCCAAAATAATATTAGAAAATATAGGTCCTTTGATAAATTTAAAATGTCTATTTTCATCTAATATTTCGCTTCCTAAAATATCCGAAGGCATCAAATCGGGAGTAAATTGTATCCTTTTAAAGTTCAATCCTAAGGCTTGTGCAATAGTGTTTACCATTAAAGTTTTGGCTAAACCTGGAACACCAACTAAAAGGGCGTGACCTCCAGAAAAAATACTCAAAAGGATTTGATCCACCACTTCGTCTTGACCAACAATAATTTTAGCTATTTCTTTTTTAAGTATCGTTCGTCTTTGAACTAGATTTTGAATTGCGGTAACGTCTGACATTGCTTATGTATTTTTTTTGCTATTGCTAATGAATAGCTCCTAATTTATAAATTATTTTTTCAACCAATTGTTAGCAAAAACACAGTCTCTGTATTCACCATTAATTTTTACATAAGTCTCTTTTATTTTCTCTTCTGTCCATTTAGCTATTGCTTTGATTTGTTTTTCCTTCAAAGCCAATTCCTTAATTTTCAAATAATCTTTAGCATAATCTGCCGTGTGTGAATTAATTCTATTAGTTACGGTCAAGAGTTTATATACTTTTTTGCCTGACTGATCTTCATCGATTTGAGGCAATGAAACTTCACCCTCTTTCAAATTAGAAACGGCACCATATAAATTGGGATCCATTTTGGTTAATTCAAATCGGGTATCCATCGTTTTTGGATTTACTAATGCACCTCCGTTGGCTTTTGTTTCTTTTTCGGTTGAAGAACTTCGTGCTGCATCAGCAAAAGAAATGGCACCACTTACAATTTTTTTTCTAATTTCAATAATTTCTTCTTTAGCCTCTTTCATTGCTTCTTCCGTAAGTTTTGGAAACAATAAAATATGTCTTAAATCCAATTCTTGTCCACGAATTTTTTCCACATAAATGATGTGATAACCGTACATGGTTTCAAAAGGTTCAGAAACTTCTCCTTCATTTAAACTAAAAGCAACATCTTTAAATTCTTTTACTAAAGGGGTTTTTCTATTGATTTTCATAAAACCACCCAATGATTTAGTACCTGGATCTTGCGAATATAAAACCGCTTTACTATAAAAACTACCACCAGCTAATACGTCGCTTTTAAAACCTTTTAATTTGTCAATTACTTTTTGCTTCTCTTCTTCGGTTACTTTTGGAGCAATTACAATTTGAGCTACTTCCATTTCGTCACCAAATACTGGCAACTCTTCTTTTGGGATTTTCTTAAAGAAATTCCTTACTTCTTCTGGAGTAATTTGCACGCCATCGATAATTTTCTTTTGCATTTCACTAGTCAACTTGTTTAACTTTAAAATGTCAAAAAAATAAGATCTAAATTCTTCTTCTGTGTTTTTTTTGTAGTATTTAATCAGTTTTTCGATTGAGCCAATCTGTTCTGACATCACACTGATTTTATCATCCATGATACTTTTTATTTCAGCATCAGAAACTTTCAAACTGTCTTGAACGGCATGATGAGCATACAAACGCTCTTCTAGAAGTTTTCCAAGCATTTGACAACGTGTAATATCTTTTATTGAATTACCTTGACTTGTTAATTCTAAGAAATTTTTATCGATATCAGAATCTAAAATTAAATAATCCCCTACAGTTGCTATTACACCGTCAATTTTTTGACGTTGCGTGCTATTTCTATTTACTTTGGCAACAGTATCTTTTATTATTTCCTGAGCGTTAGATGCAACTACAGGGAGCAAAAGGATTAAGAAAATAAAATTTATTCTGTTTTTTAAAAATTTCATATTTGAATGTATATTGATCATAAAAGTAATTTTTTGCTTTTCAAAAGCGGCTTTTCATTTCTTTAAAATTACTTGTTGCTAAGTGTTCTAAAAATGCTAAAAGAAGTGTCTGTTATAGTTTGATCTCTTTTTTTACCTTTTCAAATGCCTCTTGATTGACATTTATTGTAAACTCTTTTTTCAAATCAGAAACCCAATTTTCTTCTAGATATTGTTGGTAATCATTAATAACTTTTCCTTTACATTCGTCAAACTTCTTGATTCCAGCAGGAATTATTTTATTGACACGAGTTACATAATAATAATCGCCTGTTTTCAATACATCTGAAACACCTTCAGCAAATTTTACATTTTTAGGCAAAACATCATTTCCTTCTTCAAAAACACCTTGGTTTTCCATGATTTCAACTTTTGAATTCACGTTTAATTTTTCTTTAATTAAATCAGCGGTTTTATTGTCTTTTAACATTTTCATCGCTTTCTTAATTACATCTTCTTTTGTTGAAGAAGTTACCAAAACGTCTAATCTGTTTTTCCAAACGTAACTATTTTTATGAGCTTCATAAAATTTTTGTAATCCAATAGTATCATTTTTCGATTTGTCCCAAATTTCTTTTTCCATTAAGTCAAAAAGCAATAAACCATCACGATATTCTTCCATTACGTTAGCAAATTCAGGAAACTTAATTTCTAAATTGTCATTATAATAAGTATTAAGTTGCTCGTCAACAAATTGTTGATAGAAATTATCTACTAATTTTGGAAGAGCTAATTTAGAATCTTTAGCCGTTTTTTGTTGTGTGTTAATGTAATTTAAAAAAGAAGTTCCAGTAATCGCTTTTTCTTTGATTACAAACAAATTTTTATCTGAACCTTTAACTTCTGGTGATTTCCATGTATCCGTTAAATAGTCTTTAGTAATTGATTTAGAGATAGAAGCATATAATTTATCATCTCTTTTTATTGGAAATTCTTTTCTTAATTTTTCATTCATTGAATTGGTAATCAAGCGAGAACGATCGTCTTTTCTGATTTTGTTATCCAATTCGGTTTGCATTTCTTCAATTTTCTTTACTGGAAATCTTTCAATAAATTTCACAATATGCCATCCATATTGACTTTGAAAAGGTTCAGAAAGTGGATTTTCTTTAGTTAATGAAAAGGCTACATTTTCAAATTCGTCTGAACTCAGTTGTCCAGAACCAAATCTATTTAATACACCACCTTTGCTAGATGAGGATTTATCTTCTGAGAATTGCTGTGCTAATGCTTCAAAATTTTCTCCTTGTTGTAATTTTTTATAAATATCTTGAATCGTTGATTTTGCTTTTTCGTCTTGAGTTGCGTCAGTAGGTTTCATAATCATAATATGAGCCACATTAATTTCTCCTCTATTATCACGAATATCATTAACTTTAATCAAATGATATCCAAAACGGGTACGAATTGGATTTGAAATTTCACCAACTTTAGTTTTATAAGCTCCTGTTTCAAAAGCATAAACCATTCTAAATGCAGAAAAATATCCTAAATCTCCTTTGTTGTCTTTTGCTGAAGGATCTTGAGAAAATTGTTCAGCTAATTTGGCGAAATCTTCACCATTCATTGCTTTTTTACGAATGTCTAAAGCTTGATTATAAGCTTTTAAAGTGTCTGCAGGTAAAGCATTTTCATCAACTGTAAAAAGGATGTGAGAAGCTCTAATTTCTTTCAAAGAACGGTTATATCCTTCTTCAATAAGCTCTTTAGTTACTTTTGCATCAGTTAAATAATTTTTGGCAAGCTGTGTTCTATACGATTTTAATTCTGCTTGATATTTTGGATTATTTTCTAAGCCTAATTTATTGGCTTTGTTAATTTTGAGTTTGTATCCAATAAACAGTTCTAAATATTGATTCAAATCTTTTTGAGATTCATCTTTTACTAAATCAATATTTTTCTTGTAGATCCTCGAAAATTCGTCAGTATAATATGGTTTTCCGTCAATTGAGAATAAAATTTCTTTTTTAATTTCTTGAGCAAAAGTAGTCAAGCTTAAAGACAATAATAAACCGAAGAACAAATGTTTCATTTTCATTATGGATAAATTTTCTGTTTTTAAATGTATTTTTATGATTCCAAATAATAGGCAAATTAATTCTATTACAACCAACAAAATTAACAATTCAATTACATTATGCAAGTTTGTGACCTACTATTAACAAAAAATTAAATTCCATTCAATATTAATTGCGATTTAAACCGATAAATAAGTGGATTATAAAGCAATTACAACAAATTCACTTCGTCTATTTGCCTGATGTTCTTCTTCGGAGCATTGAATTCCATCACTGCAAGAATTTATTAATTGTGATTCGCCATAACCTTTGGCTGATAATCGCATTACGTCAATTCCATTAGAAATTATCCAATTTGCTGTTGCTTTCGCTCTTTTATCTGATAAAATTAGGTTGTATTCAAAAGATTGTCGGCTATCTGTATGCGATTTTATTGCAACTTTCATTGTTGGATTGGCTTTCAAAACGGCAACTATTTTCTCTAACTCAAAGGCTGCTTCTGGGCGAATTTCAAATTTATCCAAATCAAAATAAATCGTTTTAATTCCAAATACTTTTGCCAAATCATCTCCAACACCTATTTTTTTAATCGTTTTAATCATTTTTATTGAAGAAGTATTGGGGTCATTATTGTTTCCAACTTCAATTTTCTGTTCTTGTGTATCAAACCCTTGTTTTGTAATCCTTATATAATAAGTTAGTCCGCATTTTACTTTAAAGGAATACAATCCATTTTCATCCGAATATTGCTTTTGAATCTCATGAAATTGTTCGTCTAACAATACAACCGTTGCATTTGAAATTGCCATTTTGGTTTCGTCATCTGTAATTTTTCTAGTGATAAATTGCTCACAATTTAATTTTCTTGTCTCTTTAAATTTATAAATATCATCAAATCCTTTACCTCCGGGTCTATTGGAAGAAAAATAGCCTTTTCTTGTTGTAACATCTATCCAAAACGCAAAATCATCTTGCGGTGAATTAGCTGGTGCACCAATGTTTATAGGCTCATCTATAGTACCGTCATCATTTATTTTTGATACAAAAATATCTAAACCTCCCAAGCCTGAATGTCCATCAGAAGCAAAATATAATTCATTTTCTTCACTAATGAAAGGAAAGGTTTCTCTTTCAGATGTATTTATTTTGCGCCCTAAATTTTCTGGTTTCCCGTAAGTTCCATCAGCATTAATAGCAACGCGAAACAAATCGGATTGTCCCAATGCTCCTGGCATATTCGAAGCAAAATAAAGGGTTTTCCCATCTGGACTTAAAGCAGGATGCGCTACGCTATATTCATTATCATTGAATGGTAATTCCTGAACATTTGCCCATATATTCCCTTTTAAATTGGCTTTATATAGCTTCAATAAAGTAGCTTTATCACTACTTTTACTACGCTTTCCCTTTAAATAATTATTTCTTGTAAAATATAAAGTCGAACCGTCTTTTGTGAATATTGGGCTCGATTCATTGAATTTTGAATTGATGTTTTTGTCCCATTTTTCTAATTTTGAAAATTTACCGATGGAGTCAAAACTTGCAAAATAAATGTTTGTAAAATATTGATTGGTCCAATTGTGTGTTAATTCAAAGGAACTTAAAGAATCTCGTGAAGATGTAAATACTAATTTATTACCTAAAAAAGTAGTGCCGAAATCAGAATATTTTGAATTAAAATCTACATTTTCTATGGTAAATCTTCCTGAGTTGTTCGGAATCGATTTTAAATAATCATTGCCTTTATTTGTCGATTTAACTTTCTTTTTTTTATTTAAAATTTGATTAAATTGAGACAGAATCTTATTTGCTTTTTCATTATTACCTATTGATTTTAGCGTTTGAGCATACCTATAATAATATTCCGATTCGACTTTAACATTCATTGAAAATAACTCTTCATACCACAAAGCAGCTTTTTCGTAATTGCCATTAAAATAGTAAGCGTTTCCCATGTTTTGAAACATTTCAACTGACTTATAACCTTTGGCAGCAACACTTTCATATATTTTTAACGCATCAATGTAAGCATAATTTTCATAAGCTGTATTTGCCTTTTGCAAAGCATGTTCTTGAGCAAAATTTTTAGTTGCAAAAGCAGTTAGAAATAAAAAAACAAGCATTTTTATTTTCATAGTAACTATACTTTAAAAAAATCGTGGCGAAATGATTTTGTTGTAATTCTTAAACACTTCAAAACGAAGAAAAATTTCATGGGATCCTGAATTATAATGAGCCAATTTGGTAATTTCTAAATCGTAAGCATAGCCAATATACCATGAATTATTTATTTGAAAACCTGCTAACCCGCTCATTGCAACATTCCAACGATATGCTGCCCCAAAAGTGATTTTGTCATAAATTAAAAAATTTCCAGAAACATCAAATTGCATTGGAGCTCCAGGAACAATTTTGGACAAAATTGCAGGTTTAAATTTAATATTTTCATTTAAATCAAACACACGACCTGCCATAAAAAAAGAATGCTTTTGTTCGCTATAAACGGTACTGGCATTATCATTATAATATTTTGCATCCAAAAGTTGTGGGATTGACAATCCAAAATACATTTTATCGGAGTAAAAATAGATGCCCGTACCAATATTAGGTGAAAATGAATTATCAAGTGAACTTTGTTGACTTATTGCATAATCACTTGGATTCCTTAGTGTTAAACGACTGAAATCAACACTTAATAATTGTGCCGTACATTGCAAACCAAAAGAAAGTTTATATTTTTTACT
>CAIRNC010000421.1 GCA_903879875.1 uncultured Bacteroidota bacterium | reverse complement strand
CTTTGGTTAAACCTGCTTTTTCGGCACCAGAATTTTTACTGATTTTCTTAATGTAAAAACCTTGTGTTTCTTTAATGCCTAATTCTTTTGAGGCAGAAGCATTTAATTCGTTACCTTCAACACCAAGAACGCCACGTTGCACGTTACCAAATTCCATAATATCTTCAATAATTTTTCGAGTGATATTCGAAGGAACTGCAAATGAATAGCCTACATAAGAACCCGTTTGAGAGGAAATCATGGTGTTGATACCAATCAATTCGCCATGCGTATTTACTAATGCACCACCGCTATTTCCTGGATTTACTGCTGCATCGGTTTGTAAAAAAGATTGTACTCCATTAGTGTCTAAATTTCTGGCTTTTGCCGAAACAATTCCAGCCGTAACCGTTGAAGTCAAATTGTATGGATTTCCTACTGCTAAAACCCACTCCCCTACTTTCACGGCATCAGAATCAGCAAAGGAGGAATAAGGTAATTTTTCGTCAGCATCAATTTTCAGTAATGCAATGTCCATTTTAGTATCAGTACCAATTAGTTTTGCTTTATATGATTTTTTATTGTTTAGCGTAATTTCTATTTCGGTAGCGTCTTTTACCACGTGATTATTGGTCACGATATAGCCATCTTCCGAAATGATTACACCCGAGCCAGTGCCGACTTGCTCTTGTTGTTGTCCACCATTAAAGCCATAAAAAAACTCCATCATGGGATTTGTTACGGTTCTTACGGATACATTTTTCACGTGAACAACGGTATGAAGGGTTTTGTCGGCAGCTAAAGTAAAATCGACATTCTCCGCACCTAAACCTACATTTCTATTGTAGTTTTCTGGCGCAAGCGTTACAATAGATTTTGAATTTTTCGACAACCAACCATCTGTGTCAAATAATAATTTGTATGCACCTAGAGTAGTTGCACCACTTAATAAAGAGACCAAAAATAAATTTCCAAATCTTTTCATTGTTTTATAATTTTAAAGTTATCTGATGTAAAATTAAAAATAAATATATTTCGACAATTTGGTTTAACGCTCGTTTAACAATGTTTAACTTTTCATTAATAATTGCGAAAATTAAAATACAAAAAAAGTTATTTTAATAAATTTAGAATGAATTATATTAAATTTAGGCATAAAAAAACCGTCTGCAATTTTGGAATGAGACGGTTTATTAATTTATTTTTTTTGTATTTGTGCCTTTACATCAGCTTTTGCTTTTTTTAATTGTGCTTCGCGTTCCGCTTCCATTTTCTCTCGTCGTGCTTCTATCTCTGCTTTTCTTTTGGCAACTTCTTCCTGAATTTTTTTAATTTGCTCGGGTGTCATTGAAGCTTCTGCTTTTTTCATTTGCTCTTCACGTTCTGCTTTCATTTTCTCCCGGCGTGCTTCCTTTTCTGCTTTTATCTTATCCATTTCCTCTTGACGCATTTTGATTTGCTCAGGAGTCATTGAAGCTTCCACTTTTTTAATTTGCTCTTCACGTTCCGTTTTCATTTTCTGGCGACTTGCTTCCATTTCAGCTTTTCGCTTATCCATTCCTACTTTACGATTAGAATCTTGTTTAGGTGTTTTTGAAACTTCAGCTTTTTTCATTTGTTCTTCTCTTTCGGCTTCCATTTTTTGAATTTTAGCTTCGGCTTCCATTTTTCTTTTGGCAGCCATTTCAGCTGATTCAGCTTCTGCATTTTGAACCGTTTTTGTAGCATTTCTTTCAGAAATCATTTTTTGTTGTTCATTTTTTTCTTGAGCGGAAGCAAATCCTAAACTCGCAAGAAATGCGATACTATAAATTATTTTTTTCATACTTATTTGATTTTTATATTAAAACAAATTTAAAATAAACTTTTAAAGTACAATCTTTTACAAAGTTTTTTTTTACATAAACAAAAAAAGCAGATCGG
>CAIRNC010000420.1 GCA_903879875.1 uncultured Bacteroidota bacterium | reverse complement strand
TTGTAATGGAATTGTCAAAAACTTTTACACTTGCCCCTAGCCCAATGGCTGTTTTTGCGGCAAATTCTCCTACTGTTCCTGCACCAAGAATCACAACTTCTGTTGGTGGAACTCCTGTAATATTTCCAAATAACAATCCTTTTCCTAATTCATTATTTATCATTAATTCAGAGGCTATTAAAATGGAGGCAGTGCCAGCAATTTCGCTTAATGATTTTACAGCAGGATAAGAACCATCATCGTCTTTAATAAACTCGAATGCCAAAGCTGTAATCTTTTTTTTGCTTAAAGCTTCATAATAGGCTAGTTTTCTCGTTTTTAATTGAATTGCCGAAATTAGAATTGTATCTGGTTGCATTAATTCGATTTCGTCAATAGTTGGCGGCTCTACTTTTAAGACTATTGGACAACCAAAAACTTTTTTTGTATCTTGTGTAATCTCTGCGCCTGCATCGCTATATTCTTTGTCAGAATAACTGGAACTCATTCCTGCTCCCGATTCGAGCATTACTTTATGACCATGTGAAGTGAGCGAATTAACGGCATCGGGTGTCAAACAAATTCTACGTTCTTGAAAACACGTTTCTTTTGGAATACCAATAAAAAGTTCACTTTTTTTTCGTGCTATCTCTAACATTTCTTCTTGAGGAAGCAATTGTTGTTTTGTAAAAGGAGTGATTGACATTTCTAATTTAATTGAAATTATTGGACTAAGTTATAAAAAAGTGCCGCATTTCCAAACGAATGGAATGATAATTATGATTCTAGAGTGGTTTTCAAAAATTGAAGTAACTGTTCAGTAGCCTTAGCTCTATGACTTATTTTGTTTTTAGTTGTAGATGGCAATTGTCCGAATGTTTCATCAAAACCATCAGATCTAAATACTGGATCATAGCCAAATCCGTTGTTTCCTGCTTTTTCTATAGCAATTTCTCCAGATGCAATTCCTGTAAAAAGATATTGTTTGCCTTTTAAATTAAGTGCGATAACAGTTTTGAATTGTGCAGTCCTATTTTCTTTATGATTTAACTCTGCTAATAATTTATTCATATTATCAGTGTCACTCCTTTGAGGCCCTGCATATCTGGCAGAATAAACTCCAGGTGCACCATTTAAAGCTTCCACTTCTAAACCTGTATCGTCTGCAAAGCAATCAAAACCATATTTTTGAGTAACGTAATTGGCTTTCATAATGGCATTTTCTTCAATTGTAGCGGCAGTTTCAGGTATATCCTCCAAACAATTAATTGCTTCCAGACTCATAATTTCAATGGAACTTGGAAGCAATGCTTGAATTTCTTTTATTTTATTTTTATTATTAGAAGCAAAAACAATTTTCATTTTTATTTATTTTTAAGAACCTATTACTTATTTCGAATTGAAATAATGTTGCTATTAACCCATTTTAAATACGGTTACGCTCAAAGGGGCTAAAACAATTTCTGCAGAAAAATCTCTGCCGTTCCAGGATTCAGCTTCTATCTTTATCGCTTTTGAATTGCTTACACCGCTTCCTCCATAAGAAACAGAATCGCTATTGAATATTTCGGTGATTTTCCCTTTTCGAGGCAAACCGATTCTATAATTGGTGCGAACTACTGGGGTAAAATTGCAAACTACAACCAAATCTTGTTTTGGGTTTACACCTTTTCTAATATAAGCCATTACCGCATTTTGATG
>CAIRNC010000419.1 GCA_903879875.1 uncultured Bacteroidota bacterium | reverse complement strand
TCGGCAACAGCACAAACTATTAATTCTGAAATGGTGCAGTACAAACTTCCAGTACCAGCAAAATTTCCAATAGATGTTGTAAACAGAAATTACAAAGTAAAAGTTACCTCTCCATATACTTTAAAATCCGAAGATATCATTGCCCAATCGAAAGTAGAATTTGAAGCTGAATTGAAAAACTATGACAAAGTTGTTGCGGATAGTGAATCGGAATTTAAAAAACGATTGACAACCTATGATGAGGATGTTATCAAAGCAAAAGAAAAATACAAATTAGAATCTGAAGAATTCAAAAAAATGTCTTTGCTAGAGCGTTTAGCTATGACCGATCAAGGAAAAGCACCTAAGCTAACATCACCAACAAAACCAGAATACATCAAGCCTACAAAACCAGTTTACAGCGAACCTAATTTAAACAATTATATTATCGTTGACAATGATGTTTTAGCCTCACAAATTGGCATCACCGGATTTTCAAAAGGCGGTAGTTATGTAGACATTATGGTTGATATCAAAAAAATGAATTTTCAAGATAATGCTGGACAAACCTTTGCCAATCAACCTACAAAATTGATTGTGAAAGTAAATGGTACCGAAAAAATCAATACTACTTTTTATCAGGAATTCAAATTGTACTCTAATTCACCCTCTAATAATTTAAACAAACCGTTATCGGAAAAAAATTATTTGAATGAGGTAATTGCCCATGTAAATGGATATTTGGATGAAAATTATGGGATTCGTTATGTAAACCCTTCAGTAAAAATAGCTACAGTTAAAAATAAAGGGAAGTACGATGATTTGGAAAAAGCATCAATGTATGTTTCGACCAATTTAAGAAAACTAAATCCTGAAAATCCTGAAATGACTGCAGCTGGAAAGTCAGGTATGCAGAAAGGAATTGATATTTGGAAGGATACGTTGACCAAAGTACAATGGAAAGATAAAAAAGCCGATTTAAATGCTAAAATTGGAACGTATATTTATTTTAACTTGGTGCGTCTTTCCATCGCCTTAGGCGATAAAAAAGAAGCCGAAAAGCAATTGAATGATTTGCAAGAAAATATAATCAATATGGATTTATCCTATGAAGAAAATGCGGAATTAAAACAATTCGAAGCTGCCATTTATAAAAACTAACCCATGAAAAAGTATTTACATTTTTTTACAATACTATTCTTTTCCGCGGCTTCACTTGTCTCTGCACAGATTAAAAAAGAATGGGGAGGAAAGTTTGATTATGAAATAAAACTCGAACAAGATCCAAAAGTAGTCTTAGTTGATAATTACAATCACTATCTAGCGACCATTGTAAATAAAGACGGAATGACTGCGCAGCATGGAATCATCATGCGAAAGTTTGATCAAAAAAACAATCTTGTTAATACGTTCACACAGGATTTTCCAGATAAGAGCATGTTTACTTTACATAATTTTTTGGGAAGCTATGAACTTGGAAAAGATAAAGTGGTTTTTTTTATAGACAGCTATTCTAACAAGACAAAAAGAAAAGCCATAAACAGAATTATTTTTGATAAAACCACCGATAAATTTACCACCACTTTGATTGTAGAATATACTTTTGAAAGTATATCAAAATCAGGTACTGCTAGTGTTGTTGCTTCCCCAAACGGAAATTATTTTGGCGTTGTTTATTCAAAATTCAGCAATAGAAAAATTGCCGAAGTGGATGAATGTACCGTAATAGATGGTAAAACGTTTGATGTAGTTTGGAAAAAGACCATCACGTTCCCAATAGAGTTTTATTCGGGGGATATTACCATGACCAATTCAGGTAAATTAGTTTTTGTAAAACGAGTGGTCGATAAAAGTGCCAAACATAGTTTGTATGTTGTAGATGCTACTAGCGAAGCAGACAAGGATTTAGGTGCCGAAATAAAAATTAGTAGACCTCTTGCCATTTCAATTGGAACACAGGATTATCTAATTGCGTTTAATTTCAAAGCAAGCTACAGAGAAACATCTTATAGCAATATTATGCTTTATGATTTACAAGGCGGAAGAATACTGAGCAACGATGCCATTGACGCGTTTACCGGAATAAAAGATATTCAGGATGTTCAATACAACATGGTCAACATTCACGACAATCAAATTGATTTGTTCACCGAATGTAAATACCAAACCGGTTCAAAACCTTCTAGTGCTTTTCCAAACGATCCTAAATTTAATGATCCGGTATTTTCTTTTGGAGCTGGCATGTTTATCGTAATGAACACAGAAGGTAAAGTAAAAAAAAGCATGAAGTTGCTAAACAAAGTTCCCTTCAGTAATGAAGTGATTTCTAATTTTGGATTACTTAATTTCAAAGGGAATTATTATGTGAACTCAGCAGCATGGGGCGGAACCCAAAACATTGAAGAATACCCTATTATGTATCAGCTAAATCCATTGAGTTTTAGTAATGTTATACAAAACATACAATTACCAACGCCCTCTAGTTATTACCGTAATGAAGATGGTGACCATGTTGGAGGAGTTTATATCCATCAATTTTTTAATTATTTACAGGACAGTAAACGATTGCTTCTTGCTAAATTTTATTCCGATGGAAAAGTTCAATTTGTAAGCTACTTTGGAGTTAGTTTATAAACCCATTAAACAAATAACAAAACCCTAAGCAATAAAATGTTTAGGGTTTTTTTATGTTTTATCTAGTGTTTTTTAGTAAGGCAAAGGACTATTTTTTCAAAGCTAATTTTTCCCCATAATACGCCATTGGTATATAGGTAACTGCATTGACCTTAATACAATTCATCAATAAATTTATTGTCGAGAGACCAATTAATAATATCAAAACACAAATAATTTGATTACACCCAAAAGTGTAGTAATAATATAATTTTTACATTTTATTGTGTAAGGTTTTAGGCAGTAATAGGTTGCACCTTTGTTGGGTTGTGAAGACGCTTTCACAACAGCAATAATTGCACCATGAAATATTCAGCAACAAACAGTAAATCGATATTTATTGGTTTATTTTCCCTAATGCTAACCTCCATTGCCATGTCTCAAACACTAGAAACCGTTCCTTATGTAGATTTAAATAAATATGCAGGCAAGTGGTATGAAATTGCCTCGTTTCCGCAACGGTTTCAAAAAGGATGCAATGCTACTACGGCGGAGTATACGGTAACCGATAAAGGTTTTGTAATAGTAGAAAACCGCTGCAATAAAGACAGCATTAACGGCAAACCATCCTATATCAAAGGCAAAGCTTTTGTGGTTGAAAACAGTGGCAACGCAAAACTAAAAGTGCAATTCTTCTGGCCCTTCAAAGGCAAATACTGGATTATTGATTTGGCTGATGATTACAGTTATGCCGTTGTGGGTCATCCCAACAGAAACTATTTATGGATACTTTCAAGAACCGCTACCATGAATGACGCCACCTATCAACAAATCATTTCTCGAATAAAGGAAAAAGGATTTGACATTTCAAAATTGAAACGCACGACTCAAAAATAAGTACAATGAAAAAATTAGAAAATAAAATTGCCGTCATCACGGGTGGTTCAGGAAGTATTGGAAAAACAACAGCAAAATTGTTTTTAGAGGCAGGTGCCAAAGTCATGTTGGTGGATCTTTCGGAGGAAACTTTGAAGAAAACGGTTCAAGAATTAAACAGTGAGCAGGTAAAATATTGTGTTGCCGATGTTTCAAAATCAAAAGAGGTAGCCCATTACATCGCTGAAACGGTAAAGCAATTTGGTAAAATTGATGTGTTCTTTAACAATGCGGGCATTGAAGGGGTTGTACAACCAATTGTGGATTACCCAGAAGAAATTTTTGATAAAGTTATTGCCGTCAATGTAAAAGGCATTTGGCTGGGCAACAAATATGCACTGCCTCAAATGAATAATGGTGGCAGCATTATTTTGACATCGTCTGTTGCTGGTGTTTTGGGTTTTGCTGGTTTGGGTGCTTATGTAACCAGTAAACATGCGGTTGTAGGTATTATGAGAACTTCCGCAATTGAAGCTGCACCAAGAAAAATTAGGGTTAATTCCGTACATCCGTCACCGGTTAACAATCGAATGATGCGAGCTATAGAAGAAGGCGCTTCTGCGGGAGATGGTGCAGCAGTTCAAAAACAATTTGAAGCCACAATTCCCTTAGGGCGATATGCCGAACCTATTGAAATTGCAAAAG
>CAIRNC010000418.1 GCA_903879875.1 uncultured Bacteroidota bacterium | reverse complement strand
ATTTTTCTTTGCTTTCATCTTGTTTTATATGGGCAAAAAAACGGCTTATATTGAATGATTATAAATTAAAAAAAGTATAAAAATTAACATAATTTTAAATATTAAAATTATTTAGCATACCTAATAGGAGAGCTTGATGATACTTATATGAGTTAATATAATTTAAAAATCATCATCATTTAAAAAAATGACATGTTGAATTAATTGTACTATTTTTGTTTTATTATTCTAATAATTTTATGTCAAAACCAAAATTACTCTTCTTCACTGGTGCTGGAATATCAGCAGAAAGTGGACTCCAAACTTTTAGAGATTCCAAAAATGGCTTGTGGAATAATTTTAAAATTGAAGATGTATGCACTCCATCAGGTTGGGAAAAGAATCCCTCATTAGTATTGGATTTTTATAACCAAAGGCGAAAACAATGTATAGAGGCAAAACCTAATTTAGCACACGAATTAATTGCGAAATTAGAATCACATTATGATGTAACTGTGGTAACACAAAATGTTGACAATCTCCACGAAAGAGCTGGTTCTACCAAAGTGATTCATTTACATGGCGAATTGATGAAAGTTCGTTCTACAATTGATAACTCGTTAATTTACATAAGAGAAGATGATATTGTTCTTGGCGATTTATGTGAAAGACAAAGCCAATTACGACCACATATCGTTTGGTTTGGTGAAGGATTAGATAATGATTTGTTAGATAATTCTATTAAAGAAGCTATGACTTGTGCCGTTTGTGTGGTAGTTGGAACTTCATTGCAAGTCTATCCAGCTAATTCGCTTCCTGATTTTGTTCCATTTGGAAGCCAAATGATAGTTATTGACCCTATGATTAATAAAATGGATTTTGATGAAAAGCGTGACATTCAATTTATCAATAAAAAAGCAGTTGATGGGATGCAAATGGTATATGATTCCTTTAGTAGCTTAGGATAAAGTATACATCCTCTTTGCTTAGCCATAAGATTATTATTAAAGTTCACGGAATTTTTGTTTTTACTATCAAAAATTACATCACAGAAATAGTAAATGCGGTGATTTTAAAGTTTTATTACCGTAAAAATGCGGTGATTAATTCAAATAATAATTCAAAAATTTGATAATGCGGTAGTAAAATACTATTTTTACCGCAAATAAGCGGTGATTATGTATATACATCAACAAAAAGACTGGCCACAATTCACATGGGATGCTGAACTAATAACAAAAATATTAGGTTCGGTTAGGCATCGTCAAGGACAAATATTAGGTCAGATGCAAGCTCTCGGTTTTCGGATACAAGAAGAAACGATGCTGAAAGCACTGACGATGGATGTAATGAAATCAAGTGAGATAGAAGGAGAATTACTAAACCCTGAACAGGTTCGTTCTTCAATAGCGAGAAGATTAGGGATTGAAATAGCTGGAGCTTTACCAGCGGAACGAGATGTAGAAGGTATTGTAGAAATGATGTTAGATGCTACTCAACGTTACGATACTCCTCTGACAGATGAACGACTATTTGATTGGCATGCCGCATTGTTCCCTACAGGACGAAGCGGAATGTATAAAATAAAGACTGCTGATTGGCGTGATGATGTAATGCAAGTTACATCGGGAGCTATGGGAAAAGAAACGGTACATTTTGAAGCACCACAAGCCTCTAAAGTCCCAAGTGAAATGAATGTTTTTTTAGATTGGATTGAAAAATATACAGACCTTGATGCCGTTTTAAAAGCAGGTCTTGCTCACTTATGGTTTGTTACTATTCACCCTTTTGATGATGGCAATGGACGTATTGCAAGAGCTATTACTGATATGCTATTAGCTAGAGCAGATAAAAGCCCACAAAGGTTTTATTCCATGTCGGCACAGATACAAGCAGAACGCAACAAATATTATGATATACTTGAAAGTACTCAAAAAGGAAACCTTGATATTACAGCATGGCTAATATGGTTTTTGGATTGTTTGATGCGTTCAATGGAGCAAACAGATGAAACTATCAAAAAAACAATGGCTCGTGCCCAATTTTGGGAAACAAATAAAGAAACTTCATTTAATGCCCGTCAACAGAAAATATTACAGTTGCTTTTGGATGATTTCTTTGGCATACTAAGTGTATCCAAATATGCGAAAATCGCAAAAACATCAACCGATACAGCTTTGAGAGATTTACAGGACTTGATTAAAAAAAATGTTTTAGAACAACAAGGAAGTGGAAGAAGTACTTCGTATAAATTGAAATAGGGCGTTTATCATTTTTATATAGTTTCTTATTTGTATTAAGCGTTATTTAAATTTTAAAAGAAATTTATAAACTAATTCAAATTATGATTATCTTTGTTATATTAGCAATATGAAAGTTTCTAATCGGTTGGTACCCTTGTTGGTACCCTGTAAAATATAGCTTTGTAAAGCATTGAATCCATTGGCTTGAAGCGGATAACGAAAGAACCTCTTTCTCCGCAAAAGTAAACCGATTAGGAAGCT
>CAIRNC010000417.1 GCA_903879875.1 uncultured Bacteroidota bacterium | reverse complement strand
GTTTACAGTCTCAGTCTCAGTCTCAGTCTCAGTCTCAGTCTCAGTCTCAGTCTCAGTCTCAGTCTCAGTTCTCGGTCTCAGTTTTCAGATTTGCTATTTTTCGGTGCAGCCAAATTTAGTTGGATTGTTTATCATAAAATTAATTAATTTTCCCACTTCGATAGATTTTTGAGTTAAGGAATTATAATTTTCTTGCGAGAGGTAATTACAAGCTAAGGCAAAGTCGAGCCAAACATTTGTTTCAGAATTTTCGGCATCACAATCGGTTAGTTTACTTATAAAATGGTTAATATACCTTCTTTTTCGGTAAGCTTCTGCTAAATTTGCGCAAACACTTCTTGAAGAACGCCTGATTTGGTCAGTTAAAGAATATGTTTCTTCCTTTGGAAAAGTTTTGGAAATTTCAAAGATTTCCATTGCCAAGTGAAATGCTTTTTGATAGGCTAAAAGTTCTTTAAAATCCATTTTTTTATTTTTTAGTCTCAGTCTCAGTTTTCAGTCTCGGTCTCAGTCTCAGTTTTCAGTCTCAGTCTCAGTTTTCAGTCTCAGTTTTCAGTCTCAGTTTTCAGTCTTAGTTTTCAGTATCAGATTTATAATCACCTACTGCGACTGTCAACTGCGACTGAAAACTGACCACTACTATTTAGTGTTCAACTTTCTTAACTTAATTGCGGTTAAAACTTTTTTTGTATATAAAGGGAAATCAGCATTTTGAATCCAGCTAAAATAGCCCGGTTCCGTTTCTAACACTTTATCGACTTTAGCCCCTTTGTGCTTGCCAAAAGTAAAAATTTCTTCATTATCTTTATCAAAAGCAATCATACCAGCGAAATCGGCTATTTTTTTTCTTGTAGTAAATTCCGATAGCGATTTCATATCGTTTTCTAAATCAGGATAGCGATCCAACTGCGCTTTCAAAATTTCGTAAGTTGCCATAGTATCAGCCTCTGCGGAGTGTGCATTTTCTAGGTTTTTATCACAATAAAATCGCAAAGCAGCACTCAAAGTACGTTCTTCCATTTTGTGAAAAATGGTTTGAACATCTACCGACACTCTATTTTTCATATCAAAATCAACTCCAGCTCTCAAAAGTTCTTCGGCAAGCAAAGGAATGTCAAATCGGTCCGAATTGAATCCAGCCAAATCACTGTCTTTTATCATTTGATAAACTTGACTCGCCAATTCATTGAATGTGGGTTCGTTGGCTACTTTTTCATTTGTAATGCCATGAACGGCCGTAGTTTGAGGAGGAATTGGAATAGTTGGATTCACCAACCAGGTTTTACTTTCTTTATTTCCGTTTGGAAACACTTTGAATATTGATATTTCTACAATTCGGTCTTTTCCAATGTCAATTCCTGTAGTTTCAAGATCGAAAAAGCAAATCGGTTTGCTGAGTTTTAATTCCATTTTTGTTTTTTATGTGTACAAATATAGGATTTTGACTTGAAGCTCATCGTTTTTTAGGAGGGTATTTTATTAGAATTTATTATTGAATACAAGAATGCAGTTCTCAAATAAATTCTAGTTTTTGGAACTTCTATTACTGACTTTGCCATTTCCATTAATGGATTTGTCATTTCCATGATTGACTTTGCCATTTCCATTAATGGATTTGCCGTTTCCATGATTGACTTTGCCATTTCCATTAATGGATTTGTCATTTCCATGATTGACTTTGCCATTTCCATTAATGGATTTGCCGTTTCCATTAATAGAAATGCCATTTCCATGATTGATTTTGGCATTTCATGGAATGATTATTGCCTATTTTTAATGATACTTTGTCTAAATTGGCATTATTGCTGAATATAATTTATTAAAAAAGCGTTAATTCGTGTTATTCGTATGAATATATTTTTAAATTTGTGTGAATAATTTAAACGTATTTATAATTTAAAAAAGAAAAATCATGCCTAGAACAAAAGGAAGAGTGGTTTTGTCAAAAAACCCAAAAGAAAATTTAGATTTAGCCAAAGTTGTTTATGATAAACACGTGGCTTTAGGAGCAGCAAGCCCTTTAAAACTATTACAAGATGTTGATTGGGCGGTTACAGGACCTAAAATCACACCTGCAATTACAGACCACACGTCGGCAGAGTTTCACAAAGGCGAAATGGAAAAATATTATGCGGCTAGAGATTTGAAAATGCCTGAAATAACAAAAGGATTGAAACAAAGCATTGCGCTTTTAAAAGCCACTTTTGGCGATAATCCTAAAAAATTGTCTGATTGGGGTATTAGTGTTGATGATACTCCAGCGCCTAAACCAAAGAAACTATAGTTTTAAAATTGTTTTCAAACCCAATCCGTGAACTCAGATTAATGAATTTACGGATTGTTTTTTTAAGCTGTTCTCTTAGAAAAACTATTTCCTCTTGCAATGATTTTATAAAACGGTCGTTGGTTTCTTTGTTTTCGGCATAAAAATGTTCAATTTGTTGTTGATAGCCTGTAGCACTGTCGGTATTGGTTTGCTTAAACTCGGTTTCTGCCTTTAGATTCAACAAGTTTTCCACTTTCGCATCGAGAATTTGCGCTATTTGAAACAGCCTTTCAACCGTAAGTTTAGTTTGATTGAGTTCAATTTTTCTGTAAGCCGCAGGCGAAGTGTTGAGTTCGTGCGCCATGATGTCATAAGAATATCCTTTTTTATTGCGGTATTCTTTTATTTTTTGCAGTATTTCATCCATAATATTCAATGTTTTTATCGTAAAAGTAATTATTTCATCTATAAAAGTGTGGTTTTTGTTGAAAAAGTAATTTTTTATCTGCTAAATTTCTCACAAATTTACAACAACAAAAAAGTTCTCGAAAAACCCACTTTGTTCCAACTAAAAATGTTTAATTTTAAAAACCGAAAATTTATGAGAATCAAATTGAAAAAAATAAGAAATTTACTTGCAATTACTTTATTGATTGCGTTTATAAGTTGTGAAAAAGACAACTTTTCAGAAGAGTCTACAACTTCTAAAAAAGGCATTACTGTAAAAGAAATTAAACTTAATGAACTTTTTAAAGACAAAAGATTTAAAGACTTATACAATAAATTAAGTCCTAGTTCTGAATTTTCAAAAACTTCATTAGAAATTGAAAATGGTTTTACCATACCTGATGGTAACGTTAAAGTAATAGAAACAGACTCTGTAATTTCTTATACCATGTATATTGAAAGAGATAATCAAATTCTATTAGATAAATTTGAAAATCTTGTCATACAAGAGTCTAAAATTGACGGTTTAAAACTTGCCTACGTGTTAAAATATACTCCTGAAGAAATTAAACTTGCGGCTGATAATTCTTTTTTGTTTAAAGGAGTAATAGAAAAAAGCAATATCATATCCCCGTTGTTCAACAATGTTTATAGTTCTTCTGGTGGCGATTGTTTTATATATGTTTTAATGTGTGACCAAGGGGGAAAAGAACACGTAGCGGGTGGAAATTGTACAATAAGTCATATGTATGTAAAAGCAGTAGAAGTCCTTTGCCCAGCAAATGAAGCGCCTAGCACCCCCAATAGCGGTGGTGATGGCTCTTCAACAAGTGGTAGTGATGGCACAGGCACTACATCAGGTGGAGGTAGTGACGGTACTGGAGGTTCACCCAACGACGACGGAGGTGTTTTGACTACCCCTGTTTTGGGTGATTTTCATTTTGATGGGCCTAAAAATGATGTAGATAAAACACCGTGTGATGATTTAATAGCAAAAGCAAATCAAACGGTTTTCAATAACAAAATGGCACAATTAAATAGTCCTGCTTCTTTTGCACTCGACCACGAAACGGGTTTTATAGAAAACAGATCCAATACCAATTTAGTCAATTATAGTAATTTAACAGCTAATCCCAATACACATACTCTAACTTTCCCTCCTTCAATAAAAGTTGCAGGATATGCCCATGTTCATAACGACATAACAATTATAAACGGCGAAGATCATGTATCTGTAAAAATGCTTTCTCCTAAAGATTTACAAACCTTTGCAACAACTTGTCAAACAGATGCTGTAAGTCTTGGACTAACTTATAGTGATACCTATGGCATCATGGTTTCTTCCGAAGGCACATTTGCACTCAAAATGTTATCACCCACGGTAGATGTAAGTGCTATTGATTTTGATAAATTTAGAGATGAATATACAAATAAGGCAAAAGAATTAGAAGCTGACGACAACCTCAATTCAACAAATCTTTAGAAAATGTTTTTGGAATTTCTAAAAGCCAAAGGAATAGATAATAATGTAGGATTGTATAAAGCCACAAACGGCGATTTAACGCAATGGAGTAGATTAGTATTAAATGATAATGGAAATCCAATAGAAATACCTTGTAATTAAAACAACAAAATTATGAAAACACAAATTAAAATAGCAATAGCAGTCTTTGTAAGTTCATTTTATTCTTATGCGCAAGAAGGAATAGAAGTTCCTTTTAACACTGTAATAGGTATACCGTCAGGTACTTATGTAAAAGATATAGATAATAAACTCTTGCCTTATGTAGGGACATGGGAAGGTGAATGGGATGGGAAAAAGTTTACATTAGTTATTGAAAAAAGATTTAAAGAAATAAATATGTCAGAGTCGGGTTATTATTATTATGAAGATAGATTGGTGGGTAAATACAAAATAACTACATTGTCTAATAATGTAGTAATTGCAAACAATCTAAACGAACAAAACTATAATTTAATGAAAATTAGAAATTCAGGTTCTGGGAAAAATAATGCATTATGGATGCTTTATTTAGACAAGGATTTATGTAGTGTTACAGCTAGTTTTGTATTAAGAGGAAATCCTGCTACCAATCAGTTAGAATATAGGGGTTTTCTACAAGATGAATATTGGAACAGTCAAGGATGTCAATTTGCAGGACTTGAAGATATTTATAATTTAATTCCAATTCCAAAAGTGAATTTAGTTTTAACTAGGTAGATTCAACTTGAAAAATTTATTTATAACTCTATTTCCATTTTTCACCAACAAAAAATCCCAAACTCTTTTCAGAATTTGGGATTTAAAATAAAAGGGTTTAGCCGTTTACATATACGCTTCTATTGGAGCACACGAGCAAACTAAATTTCTATCGCCATAAGCATCATCGGCTCTACGAACAGAAGGCCAGAATTTGTTTTCGGAAATATAAGCTAACGGAAAAGCGGCTTGCTCTCGAGTGTAAGGGAATTCCCAAACGTCAGCAGTTAGCATCGCTAATGTATGCGGTGCATTTTTCAACACATTGTTTTTTTCTTCTGGATTTGAAGCATCAATTTCTTTTCTAATAGCAATTAATGCATCACAAAAACGGTCTAATTCTTCTAAATTTTCACTTTCTGTAGGTTCAATCATTATAGTGTCGTGAACAGGAAAGGAAACGGTTGGCGCGTGAAAACCATAATCCATCAATCTTTTGGAAATATCAGTAACATCAATGCCATTTTTCTTAAACGGATGGCAGTCTAAAATCATTTCGTGAGCAGCGCGTCCTTTTTCGCCAGAATATAAAGTAACGTAATGACCGTTTAATTTCTCTTTGATATAATTGGCATTCAAAATGGCGTAAGTTGTTGCGTTTTTAAGTCCTTCGGCGCCCAACATACAGATGTAGCTGTAGGAAATCAAGCAAACCATAGCCGAACCCCAAGGTGCTGATGAAATAGCGGTTATCGCTTTTTCGCCACCTGTTGCTACAATAGGATTTGTTGGCAAGAATGGAACTAAATGTTTTGCCACACAAATTGGCCCTACACCAGGACCTCCACCGCCGTGAGGAATAGCAAAGGTTTTGTGTAGATTTAAATGACATACATCGGCGCCAATGGTAGCAGGATTGGTCAATCCAACTTGCGCATTCATGTTGGCACCATCCATATAAACTTGTCCGCCATTATCGTGAATAAGTTGTGTGATTTCTTTAATAGCACTTTCAAAAACACCATGAGTGGATGGATAAGTAACCATCAAACAAGATAAATTGTCTTTGTATAAAATAGCTTTTTCTCTTATGTCGTCAACATCAATATTTCCGTTTTCTAATGTTTTTGTAACTACTACTTTCATTCCAGCCATGGCTGCAGAGGCAGGATTTGTTCCGTGTGCCGACGAAGGAATCAAAGCTATGTTTCTATGAAAATCGCCACGAGATTGGTGATAGGCACGAATAACCATAAGCCCAGCATATTCGCCTTGTGCTCCAGAATTAGGTTGCAATGTTGTGCCTGCAAAACCAGTAATAATATTCAATTGATGTTCCAATTTTGACAACATTTCTTGATAACCTTGTACTTGATTTAAAGGAGCGAAAGGATGAATGTTGTTCCATTGTCCCATACTCAACGGCAACATTTCGGTTGCTGCATTTAGCTTCATTGTACAAGAACCCAATGAAATCATGGAATGCGTCAACGATAAATCTTTTCGTTCCAGCATTTTTATATAACGCATCAATGCCGTTTCGGAATGGTATTTGTTAAAAACGTCATGTTTTAGAAACGAAGAAGTTCTAATAAGATGCTCTGGAAAATGCGTGGCATTTGTTAAACCTTCAATTGGGTTTGCTTGCTTGTCATTTGCGGCAGCAAAAACAGAAACAATCGTATTCAAATCATTCAAACTTGTAGTTTCATTAATTGAAATCGAAACAGAAGTTTCGTCAATATAATAAAAATTAATGGCTTTTGATTCGGCTATTTCTTTGACTTTTTTTGCATCACATTTTACAACTATGGTGTCAAAAAATGCAGTATTGGTTTGTTGTAAGCCTAGTTTTTGTAGTTCGTTTGCAAGAGTTGCGGTAGTAGCATGTACTTTATTGGCAATGGATTGCAATCCTTTAGGTCCATGAAAAACGGCATACATACCAGCCATAACCGATAATAATACTTGTGCAGTACAAATATTGGAAGTGGCTTTGTCTCGTTTTATATGTTGTTCCCGGGTTTGTAACGCTAAACGAAGTGCGCGATTGCCGTTGGCATCAACTGTTACACCTATAATACGTCCAGGCATGCTGCGTTTGTATTCTTCTTTTGTAGCAAAATAAGCAGCATGTGGTCCGCCATATCCCAATGGAATTCCGAATCGCTGTGTAGTTCCAACAACAACTGCTGCTCCCATTTCTCCGGGTGAAGTTAGTTTTACTAAACTTAAAATATCGGCAGCAACGGCTACTTTTATTTCGTTTTCATTAGCTTTAGAAATAAAGCCTGCGTAATCGTATACTTGTCCAAATTTTCCTGGATATTGCAATAATGCACCAAAAAAATCGGAAGAAAAATCAAAAGTTTCATGATTTCCAACTACTAATTCAACGCCGATAGGATTGGATCTAGTTTGTAAAACAGAAAGTGTTTGTGGTAAAATTTGGTCAGAAACGAAAAATTTATTGATATTATTTTTCTTTTGATCCCGAGAACGAACATCAAATAATAAAGCCATTGCTTCAGCTGCAGCAGTACCTTCGTCTAACAAAGAAGCATTTGCAATTTCCATTCCTGTTAATTCTACAACCATAGTTTGGAAATTCAAAATGGCTTCTAAGCGACCTTGAGAAATTTCGGCTTGATAGGGTGTATAGGCAGTGTACCAACCTGGGTTTTCAAAAATATTACGTTGAATAACAGCGGGTACAATGGCTTGGTTGTATCCCAAACCGATGTAAGATTGAAAAGTTTTGTTTTTATTGCCTAATTCTAGAATGTGATTAGAAAATTCAAATTCGGTCATGGCTGGGTCTAAATCCAAATCAGATTTCAGACGAATATCACTAGGAATAGTTTCAAAAATCAATTGGTCCAGCGATGATGCACCAATAGTTTTCAACATGTGTTGAAGGTCATTTTCACGTGGCCCAATGTGTCTTATAGCAAAAGCTTCTGTTTTCATTGTGTATAAAATGATTTATTGTTTTTTTAGTTTGTAAAAATAAATATTAATCTCATAATAAATGGTTTTTTCAGTTGACTTTTTTAGGAATTTTTCAACCAAAACCTATTCTTATTAATAGTTTGATTATTTTTGTTGAATGAAGGTATTTAAGCAAGTATTCGATT
>CAIRNC010000416.1 GCA_903879875.1 uncultured Bacteroidota bacterium | reverse complement strand
TTTTTATCATTCTATCCATTTCAATTCCGGCAAAAAGCACTGCAAAAGTTCCGTGTGTATCGTTATCAAAATACGGACGATTGATATAATAATTCACATCTTCGGAGCAATAAGTGCCCATGCAAATATTGTGAACTGTGCCATCAGGCTCAATTTGTGTTTTGAGTGCTTCCCATGCTTTTGTGGCTATAGGTTCATACGTTTTCCTGTCTAGCCAACCATTAGCAACGCCACGAGCAATAGCCATAGTAAAAATAGCTGTGCCCGAAACTTCTTCTTTCGAGTCGGGACGGTTCAACACATTGTACCAGAAACCGCTTGCTGCTTGTAGTTTTATCAGCGATTTTACATGTGTTTGAAAATGTTTTAGAATGGGTTTGTAGTAGGGACTAGACTTTGGTAGCACTTTGAGTACTTCCGAAGTTGCCCAAATTCCCCAACCGTTGGCTCGTGACCAATAAGGTAGTTTTACCGTTGGGCGAGGCGAATAATTGGCATGCATATAGAGTTTTGCTTCATCGTCCCACACGTGTTTTTTAAATTCCAATACTTGTTTGGCAGCATCGATAAGGAAAATTTCTTTCTCATTTTTATCCTGCACATAATTCGATGCCTGTACCAAAAAAGGAATTCCCATAAACATATCGTCTACCCAAGTAGTATATTTTTCGGGTGTGGTTCGGGTATACACGCCGGTTTTGGGGTCGCGAATCTGTTCGTCTTTGGCATATTTCAGCATTTCGGCAATAAATGCTTCGTATGCTGCTTTGTTTTCAAAGTTTTTTTCTTTTTGCAAGCGGTAAATCAGCGGCATGGTAGGCGCTAATGTAAAGTCAAGTAAAGGCGTTTTCAGAATATAATGATTAGCCGAAGAAAAGGCATTGAGCGTTTTGACCTGATAATTTACAAATGGAATTCCGTTGATATGAAAATCGCAAAAGGCTGTAGCCCAATCATTATATTTCGGATTTTTTGTTGCTTCTGAAAGCGTTTGCATCGCCCATGCCACGCCGCCGTTGTGGTAATTCCAGTTGTAGTTTGTACCCCAAAGTTTTGGGTCAATCACATTGCCTACTACTTCTACTTTTGGGATAGTCCACGTTATAAGCTGATTATTTAACCCATTGTACATTTTCCCAAAAACCAATTCCGATTCAATGGTTGCAAGTTGATTATCATTTACAGCCAACGGACCTATTACAAGCCAATTGCTAATTTCAGCCACTTTTTTATCTACGTATGGCACATTACACAAGCCAATTGTTGGATACATTATTTGTTTACTTCCAATTGCCTCTTTATTGCTTGGTGGCTGCATGTAAAAGCGCCATTCGTTGCCGTAGGTTTGAGTCTCTACCAGCAGATTATTTATGCCTTTTTTTAGGGGAAATTCTAAGTTTACCGGCAACTCTACATCGCGTTCGTCCAGTACAATATGTATGTTGCGTTTGCCGGTTTGCTCATAAATCACTTTGTTGTTTAGTGTTATTTTGCAACCATCACTGTGTTCTAACTGTATAGGTAAAATTTGGTCTGTTTCGGCTTCTAACTGGGTGTAAGATATTGCCATAGCAGCTTTCCCCAACCCAAAAGTTCGTCCAAAATCAACACAAACTACATTGTCGAAGTTGGTTTTAGCCGATTGTAGTTCGAGTCTGTATTTAAATGGCGTATCGCGAATTAGTTTATCTCCAATAAGGCTTACCACATCCAAAGGCTTAGTGATATTGGATACATTATGGTTTGCAGTGAAAACGGAGATGGTAACTAAAAATAACAAAATAGCCACTAGAGAGATTTTTTTCAT
>CAIRNC010000415.1 GCA_903879875.1 uncultured Bacteroidota bacterium | reverse complement strand
TACTAATCCTTAAATAGCTTATCGCTATAGCATTTTCATTGGAACCAAACAAATCTTGTAACAGTTCTTGTTTTTTACTAGCGCTTAAGCTATTGATTACTTCGGCACTTCCACCCGTTAGTGTAAATCCAAATCCATCAACGGTTTGAAATGTAGATGCTTCATCAACTTCTATATTCTGATAGGCGTTAGTTGTGTTATTAAAATTTAAAACCGTTGTTTGTTTTTGAAGCAATGCCGTTTGGTCGCCTTTAGTTAAATAAAAAGCAACATCACTTGTAGTGGGTGGTGGTGTTGGAGTTGGGTTATTAGCTTCACTTGATGGAGCGCATTTAACAGCAAAAGTTGTTGCTGTTAATGTTGTTATTATTGCTAAAAAGAATACTTTAATCAATTGTTTTATTTTATTCATAATGAATTTCTATGTAGACTGGAAGATGGTCTGATGGGTATTTTAAATTTTTTGAGTCGCTCAAAACGGCGTATTTGTTCACACTAATTTTTTTGTTTTTCGATATAAAAATATAGTCAATTAATTCGGTCACGGGCTCATTGTGCTTAAATCCATTAAATGTTCCTGATGGCCCGAAAGGAGCACTTTTACTTATGATTCGCGAGTCATTCATAACGTTTTTCAATGCAATAATTCTTTCAGAATCTGGAGTGGAATTAAAATCACCCATGAAAATAACAGGGTAGTTTTTTATGTTTAACTCTTTTATTTTTGAAACTATAAGCGCTATTCCTTTTGTTCTTGCCACTTCGCCAACATGGTCCAGATGGGTATTGAAAACCCAAATCCTTTTATTGGTTTTCAATTCTTTAAATAATGCATACGTACATACTCTATTAAATGCGGCATCCCAACCTTTAGAAATTTCATTTGGCGTTTCGGAAAGCCAAAAGGTATTTGATGCAATAACTGAGAATCTTTCTTTTTTAAAATAAATATTTGAAGACTCCCCTTTGCCAATTCCTTCTCTTCCAATTCCCAAACAACTGTATTGAAGGAGCGCATTTGAAATATCGGTTACTTGATTCGGTTTGGCTTCTTGAACTCCAAAGATATCAGGCTCATAAAATTGAATTTGTGAAGTAAAAAAATCTTTGCGATGTGTCCAATCGTTTTCGCCATCCACTTCAACATCCAAACGAATGTTGTAAGTCATGATTTTAAAGTCTTGAGAATAGCTATAAAACATCATAAAAAGGAACAGCGGCCAAATTTTGTTTCTTGATTTACTCATCTTAAATTATTTTTTAACTATATCCGTTTTAATCCAAAATTATCCTAATTTTAAAATTGGCTTTACTATTAAAAAAAGAAACCGAAATTGATTCAATCTCAAAATCGGTTTCCTTATGAATTAATAACCAGGGTTTTGAGTTAAATTGGGATTGTTATCCAAAACAGCTTGTGGTATTGGCCACAATAAATCGTTTTGATTTAGATTACCAATATAAGGCATAGGGATTTCAACACCATTTTTAGTGTAGGTTTGTTGTGATAAAATTTCTATAGCTTTACCTTCTCGTTTTAAATCAAACCATCTTTGTCCTTCAAATGCCAACTCAGTAAAACGTTCTTTAAGTATTTTATTGATTGCATCATCCATAGATGAAAATGCGGTTAAATTGGGTTGACTAGCTCTAGTTCTTACTTGATTCACGAGTGTCAATGCTCCCGGTAAATCTCCAGTATGTGCTAATGCTTCTGCTTTTAACAAGATGATATCAGCTAAACGGAAAAGGTAAAAGTTTTGAGTTCCATCTGTTTTTCGCATTTTGTTAGGATAGGGAAATTTAAAAAGTTGTGACCAATATGGATCAGAAAATGAGGTTGGTTTTCTTAGAATACTTACATCACCTCTTTTAATTGGATTTGAAGGCGCAGGTGTTGTAGCTCCTCCTTCATTGTTTGCTGCAAAAGCATTATAAAGAGTATGTGAAGGTGTATTAAATTTTTTCCAATTTTGACCTTGAAAAACATCGGTACACCAAGCGTTGATTGGACTACCTGAACCTCCTCCATTTACTTCCCAAATAGATTCTGCATTTCCTTCATGGGCATTGTCAAATAATTGTCCAAAAGCAGGTAATAAGGTATAACCTCCAGCAATTACTGCGTCACAGTATTGTTTGCATTTGTTCCAGTCGGGGTTTGGCATAGTGGCATATACTTTGGCTAACAACGCATTGGCTGCACCCTTACTTGCTCTGAATTTACTAGCAGGTGCTGATGTAGATGTTGGCGCTTTGGCTAATGCTACTTCACAGTCTGCAATAATAGCGGCGTACACTTCTGACATTGGTTTTCTAGAAGGATATAAAGAAGGATAAACAGTGTCAAAATTAGCATTGTTTACAGAAGTTACTGTTGTATTAACAATTGGATAATCGCCCCAAATCTGAACAGCTGTAAAACGACACAAGGCTCTAAATAATGAGGCTTCTCCCATCATTTCTTCTTTTCTAGTTTGATCTAAATCTGGAACAGTATTTACATAATTGATAATTAAATTACATTTATTTACATTTTCAACCATGTGATTCCAATCTCTAGCGGCAACATAGTTTGTAGAAACCATATTGTATTCATCTATTTGGAAAAAAGTATCTTGGTCGGCTCCTGCATAAGCTACATCTGAACCTGCATCACCTACTACAAAGTAATCAAACTGCCAAAACTCATCTGCGAAAATTGCATTAACTGCTTTCATATCTTGTTCGGCTTCAACAGCATCTTTTATCAATAAACTATTTGAATCCTGATCTTTAACAATTTCATCTGTTATTGGTTCCGTATTTAAAACGTCACTACATGATACAAGTATTAAAACACTTGCGCCAAAGATTAACTTTCTTTTTATATTATTTATATTTTTCATAATAATGTATTTTTAAGATTACTACTAGAAACTAGCTTTTAGACCAACAACAAACGTTCTAACTTGTGGATAAGTTCCATAATCAATTCCTGGTTGTCTTCCTGTGCTTCCTCCAAACGCACTAACCTCAGGGTCAAACCCTTTGTATTTTGTCCAAGTATAAAGATTTTGAGCAGTTACATATAATTTTAGAGAATTAATTCCCCAAAATTTATTAAAATTATATCCGAATGTTACGGCTTTTAATCTTACATAAGATCCGTCTTCAACCCATCTACTAGAATCTGCAATTGCATTTACTTTTGGAGATGCAGAAGCAGTACCTGCTTTTGGAACATCTGTAATTTGACCAGGTGTAGTCCAACGGTCTAAAACTGCCACTGATTGATTTTGAGAATTTTCCATCCCCTCTAATTTGATTCGAGAAGCATTGTAAATATCATTTCCTTGACTACTTGTTACTAAAGCGTCTAAAGAGAAATTTTTGTAGCTAAAGGTATTGGTAAATCCAAAAGTGTATTTCGGCAAAGCATTTCCAATTATAGTTTGATCTTTTGGATCAATTTCACCATTCCCATCAAGGTCTTTATATTCTAGTAAACCTGTAGTTGGATTCACTCTATCTACCACATATCCATAAAAATTTCCTAAAGGTTGGCCTGCTTCAATTCTGTTTACTCCAACTAATTCAACAGGTTGTTTTCCTACTTCTAATACTTTATTTTTAATAAATGTGATATTAAAATTAGTATTCCAATTAAAATCGCCTTTAAAATTAACTGTATTTAATGCAAATTCTAAACCTTTGTTTTCAATTTTACCGGCATTGTAGGTGTAGGAAGGGCTTAAACCTGGAAAATAAATAGTGTAAATAAGATTATTTGTTAGCTTTTGGAAAGCATCAAAAGTAAGCTTAATTCTGTTATTGATAAAACCAAAATCCAGTCCTACACTTTTATCAGTGGTAGTTTCCCACGTTAAGTCATTATTTACATAATTTTGTTGTGAACCATGGTCATCCCAAAGCAAACCAAAAGATGCATACTCACTTATTCCAGAAATATTACCAGATTGTCCCCAACCACCTCTTAATTTTAATTCAGAAATCAATCTACTATCTTTTAAGAAATTTTCATTTGAAATAATCCAAGCAGCAGAAACTCCTGGAAAATAACCCCATTTATGTCCTGGAGCTAATTGTGATGCGCCACTAGCTCTAAAGACTCCATTTATAATGTATTTCCCTTTAAAAATATAAGTAGAACTTCCGAAGTAAGAAACGAAATTTTTCTCTCTTGCAATTGTATCTGACGCTTGACGGTTAAGTAACATCATTTGGGATAAATCTAAAGATCTTATATCTGTTGCAAACCCTGAACCAGAAATTCTCAACAAATCAAATCTTCCTTTTTGAAGACTACCCCCAACCAATAATTTCAAATCGTGATTGTCTGATTTTATGGCATAATTTAAGGTGTTTTCAATATTCATCGTTTGATTAGTCCACGTATTTCTTGATCCTTGACCTTTTAAATTATCCGGAGTTGTTAAAGATCCACGTCCAAGAGATGATCTGTAACTGTCTACAAAATAATCATTGTTACCTCTTGAAATATCTAATGTCAAAGCAGGCTTCCAAACTAAATTTTTCATTAATGTAACATCTAACCCAAGATTACTCATGAATCTATTTGTTTTTGTCTCATCTTGAATGCTTTGAGAAACAACTGGGTTTTCAGAACCTTTTGTCAAAGGATTTAATGCAAACATTCCATTCTGTTCATCATAATTATAAGCTCCAGTTATCGGATCTGTAAATCGACCGTTTAATTCTTCTGCGTAAACAGGTAAATATTGTGGTGTCATTAAAGCACTAAGTACAACTCCACCTCTGTCAGCACCTTTATTATCTTGAGTATTATTTGATTCCGTTCGAATTAGATTCAAATTAACATGCGCTTTCATCCATCTGGTAACTTCTACATCTAAATTTACTCTTCCTGAAAATCTAGTAAAATTGGATGGAATTATTATCCCTTTTGTTTCTTGATACCCTAATGAAGTAAAAGCTTTTATTTTTTCTGTCCCTCCAGAATATGAAAAATCAACATTTTTGTCCAATCCTGTTTGAAAAACTTTATCGGCCCAGTTGGTTTGAATACCCGTGTAAAGTGAATTGTTTGCCATATCCAAATAGGTTTGGCTGTTTCCACCCATTTCACCCATCAACGTTTTATATTGATCTAAATTTAAAACATCAATCGTTTTAACAATTTTAGAGGTTCCAAAATAGCTATTAAAATTAAATGTATTTTTATTTGCTTTTCCTCTTTTTGTAGTAATCAGCACAACCCCCGAACTTCCGTTTATGCCATAAATTGCCGTTGAAGTTGCGTCTTTTAAAATTTGAATATCAACAATATCTTCTGTATTGATACCACTACTATCGAAAGTTTGAATACCATCTATTACAAATAATGGATTGTTTCCAGAACCTATCGAACTTAATCCTCTAATTTTTATATCTATTCCCACCCCAGGTTTCCCTGACGGCTGCACTACTTGCACCCCAGCAGCATTTCCTTGAATGGCTTGACCAACATTAAAAATAGGTCTGTCATCAAAAGCATCCGATTTTACAGTAGATATTGCACTCGAAATGTTTTTCTTCTTTTGAATACTATATCCTACGTTTACAACCACTTCATCCAATTTGTTTGCTTCTTCTTGTAGTTGAATGTTTAAAGTCTGGCTTTTTTCAACTTTAATTTCTTTTGGAGCATATCCAACGAAGGTAAAAACCAATACTTCATTCGCTTTTACTTTCACAGTATAGTTCCCGTCAAAATCTGTTGTTACCCCTTTTTTAGTACTTTTTACTAAAACATTAACTCCAGATATTGGCATTTTATTTTTGGAGTCTGTTACTTTTCCTTGTATTTCTATGTTTTGTGCATTTACAATAGCTACAATAAAAAAAGTGAATAAACTCAAGTAGTGTCTAAATTTCATATATGTAAAAATTATTTGTTAGTTGTCATATATGTATCGCTATTCAATTTATTAGTATTTGCTTGCGCAAAACTGTTGATAGAAGCGATTTCATAATTGTTTGGTATTAATTTATTAAGGGTTAAATTATTTGAAAACCCATTTGAAACCTATTATTTTAAAAAATCCCTCACAACTAAATAAGCTATGAGGGATTATTTTTACTTTAAATAGTCTTAGTTTTTAATCACTTTTACTGTTTGAACAGCATTGTTTGATGTAATTTTTGCAAAATAAACACCATTAGTTAATTGAGAAGCATTTACTGAAGTACCTTTAGTATTTACAACTACTTTTCCTAAAACATCCATAATTTGGATAGCATCGATTGCAGTTCCTTTAGCAGATACAAAGTTCCAAACATTTGAAGTTGGATTTGGATATACGCTAAAGTTAGATGTACCGAATGTATTTACTGCTAAATTTACATCAACAATATCATAAGTCAAAGCTGTTCTATTAAATGTAAAATTATATGTACCTGCTGGTACAGAAATATTATTACCACCAGTTGCTGTAGCCGCTCCAGAAGGGTAAGATGCTGCAGAAGGTGCAACTGAACCATAAGCTGTTGCCCAAGCGTGATTTACTCTAAATTTCAATCCTGTATCAGCTGTGAAAACTTGATTAAGAGCTGTGTAAACATTTCCATCTGTAGTTG
>CAIRNC010000414.1 GCA_903879875.1 uncultured Bacteroidota bacterium | reverse complement strand
GAATTCAAAATCTGTCGAAATTGAAATTTGGGATGCGAAAATTGAAGATGGAGATATTATTCAATTATTCCAAAATGATAAACTTATTTTAGATCATTATGAAGTCAAAAACAAGAAGAAAAAAATATTAGTTTATTTAGAAAAAAATCAAAATGTTTTTAAAATAGAAGCGGTTAACGAGGGAGATAGATCCCCAAATACTGCTGAAATTAATCTAATTGATGGAGAAAGAAATTTTGAATTAAAATCAAATTTAAAAAAAGGAGAATCGGCAACAATAACTTTCATTAACTAATTTTTTTAAATTCAATCACACTACAATTTAGCAAGAAAATCTTATTTAGCTGTAAAAACAGGAAGTCCAGAGCAAATTGTATGACTTGGTTCATACAGAAAATTTAGTTTTGGTTGACACTAAAAAACGGATACGTGGTTTTTATGACGGTACAAAAACTGCCGAAATGCAACGCCTTATCGAAGATATTCGGTGGTTGAGTGAGGAAGAGTAAGTTCTGATTATATTCTTTATGCTATCACGCAAATATTGATGAAAAGCCTTCTTTTTAATAAAAAATGAAATCTCTATTATTCTTTCCATTCAAAATCAAGAATTCTAATATAATTTCAATTTGTTGAATATTATAAAGGTTTTGTAACAAATTCTAATAAAATAGGTCTACTAAGCTAGTTTATACCTAATCAAATTCAATTTAAAAATGAAAATAAGAATCTTATTAATAGTAATTATTTGTTTTTCTACGCTGCTACATGCTCAAAATCAACCCACTGCCGAAGGTTCAATTTCAGGAAAAGTTGTGGATAAAAACAGTAAATCACCTATTTCTTATGTAAATATTGTATTAAAACAAGACAATAAAGTGATTACAGGGACTATTACTCAAGATAATGGAACTTTCAATATCAAAAATATTGCTTTGGGAATTTATACGGTTGAAATTCAATTTATAGGCTATAAAAATCAAAATCGCTCGATAACTCTTACAAATGCTGATAAAAGCAGTAATCTTGGAACAATTTTGTTAGAAGAAGATGCTATTCAACTTGAAGGGGTTGATGTAGTTAATGAAAAATCAACATTTGAACAGAAAATTGACCGTAAAGTAATCAATATTGGAAAAGATTTAATTACTTCTGGAGCGACAGCTGGCGAAATCATGAACAACATTCCATCAGTTACCGTGGATCCTCAAACCAATGCTATTAGTTTGCGTGGAAATTCGAACGTTAGAATTTTAGTGGATGGAAAGCCTTCTAATATGTCATCGGAACAACTTTTACAACAAATTCCTTCGGCATCTATAAAGCAAGTTGAGCTTATTACAAATCCATCGGCAAAATACAATCCAGAAGGAATGAGTGGTATTATTAACATCGTTTTGCATAAAAATTCGAAAATTGGATTTAACGGCAGTATTAATAATGGTGTAACTTTTGGAAAAACCCCAAAGCTTAACTCGGCTTTGGATATGAATTACAGAGATGGAAAATTTAATTTGTATGGAAACTATGGATTGAATGTTGGAAAACATGCCAATAACGGCAATATAAATAATCAAAATCCAGGCAGAATAAATAAGCAGTTTTTCAATTTTGGCGACAACAATAAATCACATCTTTTTAAAGTAGGATTTGATTTCTACATCAATGATGCCAATACTTTGTCTTTTTATACCACACAAAATATTTTTAGAGGCACTGGTTTTGGAAGTAATGCTGTAATTTATGACGACAATACGATTGGAGATGTAAATCAACTTTTTGATACTAACAATAAAAATTACGGACAAACTTATAACCTAGATTACAAATTAAAATTTAAGAAAGAAGGTCATTTTGTTGAATTAGAAGTAAATCATAATAAAAATGATAATGCAGAAAATGCAGTTTATTCTTTTCCTTTAAATGGAAGTTCGTTTTCAAATCAGATTGGAACAATTGGAAAAAATACCATTGTTAATATTGATTATGAAAACCCTTTAAATAAAACAACTAAATTGGAATTTGGTTTAGAAAGTAGAAACGATGAAACTAACAATAACTTTGATTTGAATGCGTCTTATAATTCTGATTTTAGTTATAAAAGGAATATTTATTCTGCTTATACCACTTATGGCAAACAATGGAAAAAATGGAGCGCTCAAACTGGATTTAGACTTGAACAACTTAATGTAGATGGTGTTTTTAAAAAAGCTGATACATTTGACAGCAATAACAATGGCGATTTTACCGAAATTATTTCTGAAAAAATTTCAGACAAAAGGGTTTCAATTTACCCATCGGTGAACTTAACTTTTAGTCCAACAGAGAATAATGCCTTTAGTTTTAATTATTCTCGCCGAGTTGACAGACCGAGTATTCAACAAGTAAATCCAATTCGAGAATGGAGTACTCCAATTGTAGATTCTAAAGGAAATCCAGGTTTGACACCTCAGTTTACCAACTCTTATGAATTCAATTACACTCGAAAAACGAAAATAGGTTCCATAACTTCGGGTATTTTTTACCGGCAGATAAATAATGAAATTACACGAGTAGTTTACAGTAATCCTGATGACGCAACTAAACAAATTTTATCCTATGCCAATTTTGCCGATAATGATGCTTACGGTTTTGAAGTTTCTGGCAATCTTGATTTCAGGAAATGGTGGAGCGCCAATATAAGTATTGATATTTACAATAAAAAAGTAAAAGGGATTGTAGAAAGCAGCGCAAATAATTATGAATTTTTAGTAATCGAAGCAACCAATTTTAATACTAGAATTAATAATACTTTTAAAGCAACAAAAAATTTACGTTTCCAATTATTTGGTATGTATAGAGGTAGAGATGCCAGTTTACAATTCACAACAAAACCAATGTGGAAAATAGATTTTGGAACAAGCTACACCTTTCTTAAAGGCAATGCTACACTTAGCGCAAGATTAAATGACGTGTTTAAAACTATGAATTTTAGCTTTGCAGGCGATAAGCCTTATCCTTCAAACGGTCAGTTTAATTGGGAAAGCAGAACCGTTTACATCGGTTTAAATTATAAATTCGGTACTGGAAAAAATAACGCACTTCAAAGAAAACAAAGGGATAATAACGAAACTCAAAAAAGCGGTGGGCTTTAGTGATTTTCTCAAAGTAAATAGGGAATCGTTTTAACTTGAATTTAGAATTCAAAAGCAAAGTATTGTTTTATAAAGCACAATCATTTATAATATGTTTGAGCTTACTTATGTTGCCATTTTTAACCCTAAATAATACATTTAAATCATCTTTTTCCTTCAAAACAAATAATATTTCTCTAATTAAATTTTAAAATGTAAATG
>CAIRNC010000413.1 GCA_903879875.1 uncultured Bacteroidota bacterium | reverse complement strand
TTCAAATCAAATCAAACAAAATAAACCGCACGATCTTCCTGTGAATATAATAATTATGGCTACTACAAGTCAGATTACTAAAAACAATAACGAAGGCTTGAGAGCTATAAAAAAACGTTATGAAAGGGATTTTCCAACAAATATTACAACTTTCAAATATTTTGAAAAAGCAAAAGATGAGAATTTTTTAAATTATGGCGCGGAAGCTAAGAATCTTTATTTATTGCTATTAGAAGATCTTTAAAATGAATGAAACACTAAAGAGAGCAATATCTGGTGCGGTATATATTGTTTTATTATTAGCATCTATTCTCTATTCTACTGAAAGTTTTTTCATTCTTTTTGGGCTTTTTTTATTAATTGCCGCTTATGAGTTTAGTAGTTTAGTCCAAATCAATAAAATAGCTTCCCTTTTTATTTCGGTTATTGCATACTCAAGTATCACTTATTTGCTTTTTAATAAAATACATCTAAGTAAAAATTTTGATATTACTTTATCCATAGCAACGCTTTTTATTTCTATAAAATGCATTTATTTTTTGTTTGAAAACAAAAAAGGAAAGCTTGACTCAATTTCAAAATACATATATTTATTCGGCTATATCATTTTGCCTTTTCTGATAATTGCAAAAATTCCGTTTGGATTGAAAGGATACAACCCAAAAATTATTATTGGAATTTTTATTCTTATTTGGACAAACGATACCTTTGCCTACATTGTTGGAAAATCAATTGGAAGGCATAAACTTTTTGAACGAATTTCTCCCAAAAAAACCATTGAAGGATTTGTTGGAGGTGTTGTCTTTGCTATGATTGCGGGCTATTTAATTTCTAAATTTTATATTAAAGCAAGTCCAAAATTTAGCGATCAATCCATAATTATTTGGACAACAATTGCATTGATAGTTGGTGTTTTTGGAACTATTGGCGATTTAGTAGAATCAAAATTCAAACGAATTGCGGGTGTAAAAGACAGCGGAAAAATAATGCCTGGTCACGGAGGCATTCTAGATCGATTAGATAGTGTTATATTTGTAGCACCTTATATATTTTTATTTTATCAAATTTTAAACTATGTTACATTTTCATAAAGAAGGAGCAAGAATTATAGTTGTTTCACTTATTCTGACCATTGCAATTGAGATATTGGCGAACCAATTTATCGAAATTTTTTGGTTAAAAAAACTAGTTCAAATTGTTGGACTTGCTTTATTAATTACAGTATTGCAATTTTTCAGAAATCCAAACAGAGATTTAATCGTAAATGACAATATCATTACTGCGCCTGTTGATGGAAAAGTGGTGGTTATAGAAGAAGTATTTGAAGGCGAATATTTTAAAGACAAACGCTTACAAGTTTCAATATTTATGTCGCCGATTAATGTGCATGTTACACGATATTGCATGAGCGGAAGAATTAATTTTAGCAAATACCATCCAGGTAAATTTTTAGTGGCTTGGCACCCAAAAGCGAGTGAAGAAAACGAAAGAACTACCGTAGTAATTGAGAATAAAGTTTTTGGTGAAATTTTATACCGACAAATTGCTGGAGCTTTGGCAAGACGAATTGTGAACTATGCACAAGAAGGCATGCAAGTTACTCAAGGTGATGATGCTGGTTTTATTAAATTTGGTTCAAGAGTAGATTTATTTTTCCCAATAGGAACTCAAATAGATGTAAAATTAAATGATATCGCTAAAGGAAATAAAACAATAATTGCTACAAAAGTGTAAAATGACAACAGATAATTTAGAAATTCGTTTTCAAGAAGCAGTTGAAATTGCG
>CAIRNC010000412.1 GCA_903879875.1 uncultured Bacteroidota bacterium | reverse complement strand
GGTTTAGTACTTCTTTTAGCTGCAACTGCTTTTGATTGCACTTTGAAAAACACTTTCTTTTTTGGAGTTGTTTTTATTATAGGCACCTATATTTTTTCGTTTTTTGTAATACAATATCGGGTGGAACATTTTATTTATAGACGTGTAAAAAAAATATACGATGAAGTTTCGTTATTAGAATCCAGCACTTTACTAGACCAACCCGTAACCACCAATATTGAAACCCTTTCGCAAGAAGTCAAAAAATTTGCTACAGAAAAAAAATTAGAAATTGAAATGTTGCAAATTAGAGAAAAATACCGAAGAGAATTTCTTGGTAATGTTTCTCACGAACTCAAAACTCCTCTGTTTACCGTTCAAGGCTATTTGTCAACTTTGCTAGATGGCGCAATGGAAGATAAAAACATCCGAAAAAAATATTTAAGGCGTGCCGAAAAAGGCGTTGAACGTTTAATCTATATTGTAGAAGATTTAGATTTGATTACCAAATTAGAAGTTGGAGAATTGAATTTAGAATTAGGTGAATTTGATATTGTTGAATTGATTCAGAATGTGTTTGATTTATTAGAAATGAAAGCAGATGAAAAAAACATCATACTTTCGTTTGACAATAAATATCCTAAACCCATACTTGTAGATGGTGATAAAGAAAAAATCCAACAAGTGCTTGTAAATTTAATTGTGAACGCCATAAAATATGGCAAAGAAAACGGTTCTACCGAGGTTGGAATAGAAAATTGGACCAACAACAAAGTCATTATTCGAGTTATTGACAATGGCGAAGGCATCGAAAAACAAAACATTCCTAGACTTTTTGAACGTTTTTACCGTGTAGATAAAAGTGGTTCCCGCTCCGAAGGAGGCTCTGGATTAGGGCTTTCCATTGTAAAACACATCATTGAAGCCCATCACCAAAAAATACTTGTAGAAAGCGAATTTGGTAAAGGATCTTCTTTCTCGTTTACGCTAGATAAAGCAAGCACCACTATTGCTGCGACATTGTAATTTTAAACACATTTACTATTTTTAGCAATAAAAACAGAGCATTCGCATTTAAGAAAGAATCCTGCTATAAAAATAAAAATGGGTTTTAATGCTATGTTTTTAAGGTTTTTTAAATCCAACTATCCATTTCGTAAAATAATTTATCTTTAAAATCTGTGAATCTGTGGCTTATTTTTTAAAAGCGAATGCCTTGAAAACAAAGACCATTCCCGTACTATGTTTTTTTTGTATCTTTATCGCTCAATTTTCATAAAATGCGTTTTTACCTAAAAATAGTTTTGTTGCTGGTTTCCTTACCTGTTTTTTCTCAAGAAAAGCAAATAGAATCGCCTTTTGTAAAAGTAGATTCCTTGTATCGTGAAGATCAGTTTTATTTTGGGGTTACTTACAATAGGCTTCAAAAAATACCAGCAGGGATGTCTCAAAACGGATTATCCACCACGATTCATCTTGGTTTTTTAAGGGATATGCCCATTAATAAAAGTCGAACTTTTGCCATTGCAGCTGGTTTTGGCTTTGCCTACAACAAATACCATCAAAATTTAGTAGTGTCAGAAATTGACGGAACGATGAATTATGAAGTAGTTCCTGCGGGAAGCTATGCAACCAATAAGCTAGAAGAAGTTTTTATGGAGTTTCCACTCGAAATTCGTTGGCGAAATTCCACTCCTGAAAGTCATCAATTTTGGCGCATTTATTCTGGTTTTAAACTGAGCTGTTTGCTTTATAGTAAAACCAAATATGACGGATTGGGGCAAATATACACTGTAATAAACAATCCCGATTTTAATAAATTACAATACGGCCCTTACCTCGCTATGGGTTGGAATACTTGGAATCTTCAATTGTATTATGGGTTAAATTCCATCTTTAAATCAGGGGAAATCAATCAGCAACGAATAGAAATGAAAACCTTTAATATGGGTTTGATGTTTTATATTTTATAATTGACCGCAAAGTAGACTAACTGCTAAAAACGGAACACAGATGACACAGATTGAGCGGATTTTCACTGATTATTAAATAAAAATCGGTTCTGAATAGAAATGAAAACCTTTAATATGGGTTTTATATTTTATAATTAACTATAAAGCTGACCAACTGCTAAAATCGGAACACAGATTGAGCGGATTTTCACTGATTATTACTTAAAAAAATCTGTTTTCATCGGTTTAAACCCGTGTCATCCGTGGTCCATTTCTATTTTACAACCAAAAATACAACAAAGCTAACTGAGGAAGCACGCCTATAAAAGCACCCAAGAGCAATTCTTTGTTGGTATGGGCTTTCATTTCGAGTCGGGAAGTAGCCACCAATCCGTTGCAGACGAGCAGCAGCGCAATAAAATAGACCATGCGTATTTGAAAATGCAAACTTATTGCCATACTAAACACAACTAAAGCCGTGCTTCCAATCATGTGTAAACTGGCTTTGTATCCCG
>CAIRNC010000411.1 GCA_903879875.1 uncultured Bacteroidota bacterium | reverse complement strand
ACGCTCTGATGGTAGCAACCAAAACAATTGCTTTTGGTGCAATTCCAGCATAGCCACATTTGATATTCATGAATTTTTCAGCACCTAAATCGGCACCAAAACCAGCTTCTGTAACTACAAAATCACCCAATGACATTCCCATTTTGGTTGCTAATATAGTATTTGTTCCTTGAGCAATATTGGCAAAAGGACCTCCGTGCAATATTGCAGGATTTCCCTCTAAGGTTTGAACTAAATTGGGTTTAATTGCATCTTTCAGTAAGATTGCCATTGCACCTTGGGCTTTTAAATCACGTGCATAAATGGGTTTTTTATCAAAAGTGAAACCTACAAAAATATTGCCTAAACGCACTTTTAAATCATCAATATCTTTCGACATGCACAATATTGCCATCACTTCGGAAGCGGGAGTAATATTGAATCCATCTTCACGAGGAATGCCGTTGGTTGTACCTCCAATACCAATAATGATTTGGCGTAAAGCACGGTCATTCATGTCCATAACCCTTTTCCACTTGATGGTTCTAGGGTCAATGTTAAGATTGTTTTGTTTATTTTGTATATTATTATCGATAAGTGCGGACAAAAGATTGTTGGCTTTTTCGATAGCGCTAAAATCGCCTGTAAAATGTAAATTGATGTCTTCCATCGGAATCACTTGAGAGTAGCCACCTCCTGCAGCACCTCCTTTTATACCAAAAACAGGTCCTAATGAAGGTTCCCTTAAAACAACGATTGATTTTTTACCGATTTTATTCAAACCTTCGTTTAAACCAATAGAAACGGTAGTTTTTCCTTCGCCAGCTGGAGTAGGGTTGATAGCAGTAACCAAAATCAGATTGCTGTTTTTGATTTTGTCTTCTTTAATTAAGTTTAATGGGAGTTTGGCTTTGTATTTTCCATAATATTCCAAATCATCTTCAGAAATATTAATTTTAGCTGCAATATGTTTGATGTGAGTAATTTCTGCCTTTTGGGCAATGTCTAAATCGGATAGCATATTTATTATTTTTAGATTTTTGGATAAATTAATGACAACTTAATTTTAAACATAAAAAAAGTAGATGCAAGTTAATGAATATTTTTGATTAGTGCCTTTTTGAATCTAAATTTTTTGTTGATTTGATAATCATACTAGTTTTATAAATCATAATATTACATTATTCTACTAAATTATCATTTTTTACAAAAAAAGTGTTGGTACTTATGTTTGTAGTTGTAAATAGAATTTGAATAAATTAAAAATTTCTTTTGCACCAAATTTAATGCCTATAACGACCACTACTAAAAAAAATAGTTACATTTGAATCATAAATCAAATACTTCAATTTTTCTAAATTATGTTACAAGAAAAAGTTATCGTTGGCAGTGAAGAATGGTGTTCTTTCCCTAATTTAGGAATCCCCACGATTAAAGCTAGAGTTGATTCTGGCGCCAAAACATCTGCGCTACATGCTATAAATATTGCCCCTTTTATTAAAGAAGGTGAAAACTGGGTGAAATTTGATATCAATCCCATACAAAATAATGTAAAGACAGTTATACATTGTGAATCGAGATTGGTTGACAAACGTATTGTTAAAAGTTCTAGTGGTTTTCGGGAACAACGCTATGTAATCAGTGCCGAACTCGAAATAGGAGGAAAGCATTGGTTGATTGAAATTACGTTAACCAACAGAGATTCCATGGGTTTTAGAATGCTCTTGGGAAGAGAAGCTATGAGTGGTCGGGTACTTGTCGATCCTGAACAAACATATTTATTGGGTCAACCTACAAATGACAACTTAGCGGAATGGTATAAAACTTCAAACAAAGCATCAACAGGCTTGCGTATTGGGCTTTTAGCAAGTAATCCCGAATTGTATAGCAACAAACGAATTATGGAAGCTGGTGAAATGCGAGGACACGAAATGCACTTTTTGAATATCAAAGAATGCTACATGAAATTGGACGCAACCAATCCAGAAATACACTATCGTGGCGGTAGAATCCTAAATGATTTTGATGCTATAATTCCAAGAATTCGTCCGAGTATTACTTTTTATGGCTGCGCTTTAACGCGTCAGTTTGAAGCTTTAAAAGTGTTTTGTCTTAATTCTTCTTCTGCAATTACACAATCGCGAGACAAATTATATTCCTTACAATTGCTTCTTAATTCAGGTGTAGATATTCCTACAACAGGTTTTGCTAATTCGCCTTTGGACACCAATGATTTGATAAAAATGGTTGGTGGTCCACCGCTTATTGTAAAATTATTAGAAGGAACGCAAGGAAAAGGCGTCGTGTTGGCAGAAACTAAAAAGGCTGCGGAGAGTGTAATCAATGCGTTTAAAAGTTTGAACGCTAATATTCTAGTGCAAGAATTTATTAAAGAAGCCAATGGAAAAGACATTCGTTGTTTTGTAATTGATGGGAAAGTGGTTGCCGCTATTCAACGAGAGGCTTTGCCAGGAGAATTTAGAGCCAACATCCATTTGGGTGGCACTGCATCGATTATAAAAGTAACTGCTGAAGAAAAACGTATTGCTATCAAGGCCACAAAAGCAATGGATTTAAAAGTAGCGGGTGTTGATATCATTCGTTCTAGCAAAGGACCTTTGTTGTTAGAAGTAAACTCTTCTCCAGGTCTTGAAGGTATTGAAGGGGCTACCAATAAAGATATTGCAGGTGAAATGATTTTAGCCATCGAAAAGAATTTTAAAATAAAGTAAAATATCATTCGCCAACGTAAAACCATAAATAATGAATCCTTATTTAGACGTAATTTTGAGAAGTGCAGCGGTATATCTGTTTATGATTATTGCTTTACGTATATTTGGAAAAAAGGAATTATCCCAACTAAATACTGCCGATGTAATTCTTATTTTATTGATTAGTAATGCCGTACAGAATGCAATGGTCGGTAGCGACACGAGTTTATGGGGCGGATTAGCAGCGGCAACGGTATTGTTTGCAATCAATTTTACATTAAAAAAACTAATGTTTAAGTACAAGAAATTTAGTGATTTTATGCAGGAAAAACCTGAAATTCTGATTCATGATGGTACTTTGGATTTTAAAAATCTAAGCAAACTCAACATTACTTCTGATGAACTTCGGGAAGCCATGCGGGAGCACGGAGTAGAATTTTTTAAAGATGTAAAATTGGCAATTCTTGAAATTGACGGTAATATCAGTATCATTACTGGAAACAATAACCTGAAACAAACCCATTACAAAAGACGCAGAAATCAGAAATCATTAAATAATTTAAGCTAGAGAAATAGATTTACAATAGCGCAATTATTCGTTAATTTGCCTTTTTTAAACAAACAACTTTTAAAATCGAATGGAAACTTCAAAAATTATTGAATTATTATCTTACACATTACCTTCTGTGATTACAGGAGCTGTGGCTTATTACTTTTTTTTCTTGCATACCAAAAATGAAGATGCAAGACGTCGTTATTTGTTAACTAAAGAGGCAAAAAAAGAAGCCATGCCGCTACGATTACAAGCCTATGAAAGAATGACTTTGTTTTTGGAACGCATCAGTTTGTCTAAATTATTAATTCGAATTACGCCAATATCTACTGATAAAAATGATTATGAAAATTATGTTATTGCACAAATTGAGCAAGAATTAGAACACAATCTTACACAGCAAATCTATATGTCAGATGAATGTTGGGCAATAATTATTTCTGCCAAAAGCGCTACGATTCAAATCATCAGAAATGCAGCCGCAACAGAAAGTGTAACCAATGCCGATGAATTAAGAGCATTAGTTTTGACCAATTTAATGGATAAAAATGCACCGAGCCAAACTGCTTTGTCTTATATTAGAAATGAAGTGAGTCTTATGTGGTAGGTTTTGAATCCTTTGGATTTTCACTAATAAATTTCGAACTTTACAAAAAATAGAAATCATGAAAACATTAGAAAGTATCAAAAACAATTTAATTGACAGTAAATTAGTTACAAGAAATGAGCAATTATTAGAAGCTGTTCAAAGTATTTTTGATGCAACACAATCAGAAGAAATCATTTCACTTTCAAGTCAACAAATAGAAATGTTGGCTATGAGCGAAAATGATATTTTGAACGGCAAATTGGTTTCAGAATCTGAATTAGACAAAAGAGATTTAGAATGGCTCAGTTAACAATACTTTGGACTGAAACGGCTATTAGACAAAGAAATTACATTTTTGACTATTGGATAGAAAGAAATCAAAGTGTAACTTATGTGAAAAAAATTAAATGAGAAAATAAAAGAGAGAACGAATCTTATAAAGAATAATCCAGATTTAGGTAAAACAACTAATTTCAAAAATACAAGAGCGATTTCTCTAGGACATTATAGTATTTTATATCAAAAAAGTGATCTAAAAATCATAATTACAGGTTTTTGGGACAACAGGCAAAATCCTGAAAAATTGTTTCAATTTTTAATGAAGTAATACACTTATTCTTTCAATAATTTATCCAATAACACTTGTTCGCTTTCTGGAAGTTTTGGAAGTAAAGTCTCAAAATAAGTTCTGTGGTTTTTGTTTTTGAGTAAGTTTCGGATTCTTTCTTTTGCAAATTTGTTGATTTGCCACTTGTGATTAGTCAAGCATTGCACTAAAAAAGGCAAATAATTTTCATCGTTTTTGTCTAAATAGATGAGATTCGTAAGTGCATTTTGGCGTATTGCACTATCAAATTTTGGCGATGCATAATCAAGTAATTCTTTGTAGAAATTTACTTTTATTTCCTTTTCGTAATCGGTAGTTTTTAACGCTAAGGTCAACCATAAAATGCGCAAGTTTTTGTCATTAAAACCAATCCAATCTTTTGTTTTGTTGAGCAAAGCGCTTCTGTCAGCTGGAAATTTTGACCATAAAACATTCAATGCAATTTCACGAGTGATATACGATTTGTCGTCTAAAAAAGTTTCGTATTCGGCTTTAAAAGATTCAGGAATTTCTTTTAAATTCTGAGCAATAGCTTGGCGTACATGAATATCTTGGGTTTGCATTCCAGTTCGCAATAGGGATTCTTTTTCTTCAAACGGAATTTTTTGTAATTGATAAATAATTTCTTCTTTTATGGGATAAAATGCCTTTGAAGTTAAAAGGCTTTCAAATGATGCTTTCTTTTCAGATAAAGGAACATTGACTTGCTCTGCTACTTCAAAATAATGTTGCATAAAAGCATTGGCTTTTAGTAAACCGAGTGCTTCTTGTACATCAAATCCCGATTGTTCTAGCCATTTTTTTCGAAAGGAAGCCGTATCGTACTTGGAAACGTTATTGATTTCAATTAAAAAATCATCGGTAACAACGTTTTGAAATTGATATTTTTTTAAATAATTTACAACTGCTTTTCGGAAGTTTTCGTGTCCAACACCTTCTCTTAAAACATGCAATGCCCAAGCTCCTTTTTGATAAAAACTCAATGAACTTGCTTTTTCATTTAGGATGGGAATAGTATCTGTTTTTACAACTTGTTGCAAACGCTCCGCCATTTCATACATTTTCCAGTTGAAATAATCATCCCCAAAAACCGATTGCTCTGCCAACAAAGCATAGTAAGTTGCAAAACCTTCTTGCAACCAATGCTCTTTACCTGATTTTGCCGTAATTAAATCGCCAAACCATTGGTGCGCTAATTCGTGAGCATTGACATTGATATAATCTTTGTCGTTAAATCCAATAGCGTCCACAACATAATCTTGTGCAAAAACGGTTGCCGTTGTGTTTTCCATTCCAGCATATAAAAACTCCTGTACAGGCACTTGTTTATAGATTTTCCAAGGGTAGTTAAAGCCAATTTCATTTTCTAAAAAGTCAAAAATGGATTTAGAATATTGATAAGTAGTTTCCCATTTCTCTTGATCTTGGGGTTGATAATAATAAACTAATGGAACTCCAGATTTTGATTTTTGCGACGTGAAATTATATTTACCAATTGCCACCATTAACAAATAGGAGCTCATTGGTTTTTTCATGGTATAGTGCCAAGTTTTAAAATCGCCTTTTGTGGTGCTATTTTTTAATACGCCATTTGAAATCACTTCGTATTT
>CAIRNC010000410.1 GCA_903879875.1 uncultured Bacteroidota bacterium | reverse complement strand
TGTTCCAAACGATAGGTTTTCACCCCTTCGTAATCTTTTTGAAAGTTCAGAATGTTATTGATGTTAGCTCCTCTAAACGCGTAAATACTCTGCGCATCATCACCCACCACACATATATTTTGGAATTTATCCGACAAAGCCCTTACAATTAAATATTGCGAATGGTTGGTATCTTGGTACTCATCTACTAATATATATCGAAAACGGTTTTGATATTTGGCCAAAACTTCTGGAAAACGCGTCAGCAATTCATTCGTTTTTAATAACAAATCGTCAAAATCCATCGCGCCCGCTTTGAAGCAACGATCCACATAATTTTGATAAATTTCGCCCAAACGAGGTTTTTTAGACATCGCATCGGCTTCTTGCAATTCCGGATTGTTGAAATAGGCTTTTACGGTAATCAAACTGTTTTTATACGAGGATATTCTACTCAAAACCTGTTTTGGTTTATAAATATCTCGGTCCAATTGCATTTCTTTTATAATAGCCGAAATCAATCGAACGGAATCTTGCGTGTCGTAAATGGTAAAATTTGAAGGATAGCCCAGTTTATCAGCTTCGGAACGCAAAATTCGAGCAAAAACAGAATGGAAAGTTCCCATCCAAAGATTTTTAGCTTCGTTAGAACCTACGATATCCGAGATTCTATTTTTCATTTCTCGAGCCGCTTTGTTTGTAAAAGTCAAAGCTAAAATAGAAAATGAATCGACTCCCAAACTCATCAAATAGGCAATACGAATGGTTAAAACACGGGTTTTTCCAGAGCCTGCACCAGCAATAATTATCATTGGCCCATCTTTTTGGAGAACGGGTTCTTGCTGGGCTTCGTTGAGTTGAGAAATGTATTTTTGCATTATGCTATTTCAATTGGATATGCAAAAATAGGGATTTAGAATGAAGAAATTAGGACAAGAAAAAAATCATTTTACTATTTTATTCCCTATTTTATTTTTTGGAAAACACATCAAAAGCAAAACGAATTAAAGTGCCTAAAACTACGATTAGAAAGAAAATTCTAATGAATGTATTCCCTTTTTTAATCGCAAGTTTTGCACCAATAAATCCTCCTAAAGCATTGCAAACCGCCATCGGAATAGCAATCAACCATATAATTTTTCCTTTGCTCATAAAAAGGCAAATAGAACCAAAGTTGGTGGCTAAATTCACCATTTTTGCATTCGCTGAAGCTTGAAGAAAATCGAAACCGAGTATCGTTACAAAAGCCAATACCAAGAAACTTCCCGTTCCCGGACCGATGAAACCATCATAAAATCCAATAAAAAAGGAAATTAAAACCGCATAAAATATTTGTTGACTAGCCGAATGGGATTTATCTGCCTGTTGTCCAAAACTTTTTTTGACATAAGTATAGATAAACAGTAATGACAAAACTACCAGAAGCAAAGGTTTCATGAAATCATTGCTCACATAAATTAATAATGTTGAACCTAAAAAGGCGGAAGGAACTGCCAAAAGCATCATGCTAATCAGCAATTTCCAATTCATTTCCATCTTTTTTAAATATTGGAAAGCAGCAAAAAAAGTGCCACTAAACGAGGGTATTTTGAGCGTTCCAATAATTGTAGCTACAGGGAAATTGGGCAACAATATCAATCCCATAGGCGTTTGAATCAAGCCACCACCACCAACAATGGCATCTACAAAACCAGCAAAAAAAGCAGCAATACATAAAAAGAGCAAAACAGATTCGGTCATTCCTTTGGCTTATAAAATTGGGATAAAAATAGTCAATAAAATTATAATTTTAACGCGCTTTAAATCGCTTATCCAAAAACAAAGTTTTCAAATATTTCGGATACCATCACAATATGATTTCATCTTGATGCAAAAAGAAAAGATTATTTTCAGGTTCGAGGAATTAAAAAACTTCAGAAATTCTTATTCCTAAAAGTAATAAGCAATAAATACAAAATTGATTTGATGGTTTTGATTGTAATTTAATATATTTGGGGAAAATACGCTACCGAGTAGCGACAATCTACCCGATTTCGGGTGTATATTCGCTACTTTATAGCTAGTATAAACGAGTTGGCAGACATATTATGACGAATCTATAAACTACATATAAAATGAAAAAAATTACTTTCCTAATATTCTTAATTTCTCTTATGAATATGTCATATTCACAAGTGACTTATTTTAATTATACTTCTGAATGGAGGTATTATGCATCCGGATGGACTGGTCTTAATAGTTTTGATAGCTATGAAACTGTTTACTTTGACGGAGATATAACAATTAATGGAAATGTTTACTATAAGCAATATAGAAAAACAGTAGAAACTAATTATAATCATCCATTTCTTGGAACTTATACAGAAAATTTTCTATATGGTCCAGGATATGTTCGTGAAGATAGTAACGGAAAAGTATGGTATCTTGCAAGTGATAATACAGAACAACTTTATTTTGATAATCAATTAATTTCAGCATCTCAAATCGGTGACCCATTTCCTTCACAAGGAGCAAGTGGAGGTTGTTTAGTTCAATCTATACAAATGCAAATGTTAGGAGCAACTCAACTTAAACATGTTTTTGGAAGTAATACAACTTTAAATTCAGGAACAGTTGAAGGTATTGGAGATTTAGGCTATGCATGTGGAATGGGAATTGAATATAATAGATATTTGAATTGTTACTCAAAACAAACATCAAGCATACAATTTGGAACTTTAAACTGTAATTTATTTCCAATACCATTAAGAGTTAATTTATCATCAAATTCATTGAGTTTTGAAGAAAAAATTGATATATCCCCAAATCCTACAAATGGAATTCTTAATGTAAAAATTGAATCTCTCACGACGAATACTGAATTTAAGATTTATAATTGTCTCGGTAAATTAATGCAAGAAGGTTATTTACAAGGTGGAAATAATAGAATAGACTTTTCAACTTTAACCACTGGAATCTATTTTTTAAAACTTAATTCTGAATCTTTAGAAATTAGTAAAAAGATAATTAAAATATAGAAATACGTCTGCCAACAGCGGTAGCTGTTGCGCAACCCTCAAAAAATCAAAATTTCAAAAAAAAGAATAAAATCAAACCTCGTTTAAGTCAATTTAAGCGAGGTTTAATTTTGGGCCGAAGTTGAGTTTTGTAAAAAAGGAGAGGCTTAAAAACAAGCTTTTCAAGTTATAGAACACGGTTTTCTTAGAAATTGGTGCTTTTGTCTCTATTTCGCATACAACTCCAGCTTTTGTTTTGACTTTTTTGGTGATAAATTTCAAATATTTCTTGAGATTATAGGTTAATGCTGCCATCAAAACGTGTTTGTTGGCTTGCTTGATTCCTCTTGTGTTTACTCGCTTCATATTGGTAAAATTGACCAATGTTCCAATTACAGGTTCTACCGTTTTACTTCTAACTCGTACCATTTTCTTGGCGTAGTAGGGGTTTTGTGTGAGTTTTTGGTGCATGCGGTCGTAGTGTTCCTTGTGGATACTATCGTCTATCTTTTTGAACTTGGTGCTTTTTCCACAGCATTGTTCTCGCAGTGGGCAGTTTTTACAAGAACTCTCACTGCTTCTGTACGTGCGTTTGGTGTAGCCTTTGCTATCTGTTTTTTCGCCTTTAAAGGGTAAAATAGCTTTGTTTCCTCCTTCTTTTATACATTCGTATTGGTGCAATTCTTTATTAAAAATAAAGCCTTCTCTCTCGGGTTTGTATTGTCCGAAGTTGGGTATGTAGGCATTGATGTTTTTTTGGTGCAAATACTTTAAAGCTTCGCCGCTACTGTAGCCGCCATCGGCTAAAAGCTCTTCGAGTTCAATGCCGTTTTCGTTTAGGTTTTCTTCTGTAAGTTCTACTATTTTTTCGATACACTGGCTGTCTCTTTTGTCTGCAAAATCAGAACAGGCACCAGTAATTACATGATGAGCATCGTCTACGGCTATTTGTCCAAAATAGTTTAATTGTCTTGCTTTACCTGGTTTTACACTCACTCTTGCATCACTATCTGTGGGGGAATAATGCGTGTGATTCGATACAAATCTCGGGCGTATTAAATTACCGTGTTCATCTATTTTATCGATGTTGAAGTTAGGATTGGGTTGGTTTTTATACGCTTCCTCTTTCCATGCGTGGTGTTGTTCTACTATTTTTTTTCTGGTGCTTGTGGTTTTGAATTCGCTATTTTCTTCCAATTCATCTACAAAGGCACTGGCATCTTCTAAAACTTCTTTCTCCACCAAACTATCCATTGAGGCATTAGCCTTGATAAAAACGCTGTCTACAGCTTGACGCTTGCCTCGAATCATCCCTTTGGAAACGCATAGTTTTAAAACGGCTTTGAATAAGGTTAAAAATACTTCTTCGCCATAGAGTTGTCGCGTTCTACTAATAGTGCTGTGCCATGGTAAAGCTTCATCAATATCATACCGTATAAACAGGCGAACATCCAAACAATTCGAGCAATATTCGATAAGTTTTCTATCCGAATTAATATTGTTTAAATAGCCAACCAAACAGATTTTGAAAAACACAACAGGATCAATACTTTCTTGTCCTTCTTCTCCATAATACGGGGCTGTGGCTTTATATAAAAAATGAAAATCGATAGCTTTATCAAGCACTCGATAGAAATTATGCTCAGGAATCAAGTCCTGTAAATGAACTTGATAGAGCATTTTTGGTGTGAGTTCTTTTCTTCCTTGCATAGTTAAAAATACAATTTTCTTTGCTTTTTTGCAAGTTTTTTTTTGATATATTTGTTGGAGTTGTGCAACAAGCACAGCAGTTTCTCGCAATTGCGAATTTTGTTGTGAATTCACGTTCACGTTGCGCAAGAATTTTTATCTTTAACAGAAAATAAAAAGTTCCGAACTTCGCAACTGACGAGAAGCGGCGGAACGTTGGTGGCAATTTATCACAACTATGTATATGAAATCTTTATTATCTGTTTTACTTCTATCAATCATCGTAATTTCATGCTCTAAAAATCAGAGTCAAAAAAGGCTAAATGTGGGCTTGGATTCTATTATAGTCTATAATGAGAGTGATTATTTTAAAATTAAGAATGGAATGATTAAAATAGTTGATACAGCC
>CAIRNC010000409.1 GCA_903879875.1 uncultured Bacteroidota bacterium | reverse complement strand
TTCTCGTAGAGTAATGAATTTATTTACACTTCAATAAATCGGAAGGTTAGATTGATTCTCGGAGTTGAAATCCTTGTTGATGGTGGCAATCGGTGTAGCCAATGGGTTTGGGTTGTTCCTTTCATTACCAATAAACTTCCGTTTTCTAAAAGCAAAGAAACAGTTTGATTGGTTGCTTTGTGTTTGAATGCAAATTTGCGTGCTGCACCAAAACTCAAGGAAGCTATTGCACCATTCTTTTTTAAATCTTTTTCAGCGTCACTGTGCCATGCCATACCTTCTGTGCCATTATGGTAAAGGTTTAGCAAACAGGAATTGTATTTTTCATCAGTTATTGCTTCGACTAATGATTTTAGTGCTAACAATTCCGTAGTCCAAGGCAAGGCTCGTTTTGTAGTGTTGGAATAGGTATATTCATAATCGGTGTCGCCATACCAAGCTACTTTTCGTTTCGTTATAATGAGTTTACCGAAAATTAGGGCTTGATCATTTTTCCAATCTATCGTGTTGAATAGGCTTTCGTAATACTGATTTGCCTCGTTGGCGTCGAATTGTTTTCCATAATAATTTACAATACCGTCTTGGGGCAATAGGTTTTTGGTGTGGTCGGTTTCGTCGCTGAATAAATCCATTCTGTGTTTAAAATCTTATATTTGCTAGGTTGAGATTGTGTCCTGTTCGTTTCTGAAATAGTTTTTGTTTTAAATAGCACACGGATGAAACAGATTGAAATGATATACGCTGATTCTTAAATATAAAACATCCGAGTTTGTATTTATTAAAATTGAATCAACTCTACAGTTTTATATGGGGAAAATATGCTTACTTTTTTTTTAATTAAAATCATTTAAACTTTTCCCTCAATCATTTACCCAACCTTCTTTTCACTCCAAAATCGCACTCAACACTTCGCTTTCGGAGCCGTTGGGCATTTCTATTTTTAGTTTTTGTGCTAGTGTCGGGGCTATTTCGGTAATTTTAACTTTGTTGAAACTTTCGCCGCTTTTTATTTTCCAACCATAAAACAGCAAAGGCGCATGAGTGTCATAATTATATGGAGTTCCGTGTGAAGAGCCTGTTGGTCCATATTGGATATAGCCGGGTTTATCGAGCACCACCATATCGCCGTTTTGGGTGGCATCATATCCTTTGGCAATAAAGTTCAGAAAATAGTCGTTTCCTGTTGCTGCCAATATTTCTTCTTCGGTATAGACCCGTTTTACTTGTTCTTGTGTCATCAAATAGTCTTTGAAGGCTTGTTTTACTTTTACTAAATCTAAGCCTTTGGTTTTGATGATTTCTTTGTTAAAATAAAGATTGAAATTGGAATAATTAGTTACTAAATCGTCTCCGAAAGTGGCTACTGAAAAGGCTTTTAGCGCTTTGGTTATTTCTTTGGTATCCATGTTTTTCACAGCATATTTTTGGTCTTTCAAGAAATTGGCATTTTCGGCACAAGCATGGTCAGCGGTTAAGAAAAGCAAATAATTGTCTTTGCCAACCGTTGTGTCTAAGTAGTTTAAGAAGTCGGCAATGGTTTCGTCTAAACGCAAATAGGTGTCTTGCAATTCCATAGAACGTGGGCCTAGAATGTGCCCCACATAATCGGCGGAAGAGAAACTTACGGTAAGAAAGTCGGTGTTTTCGTCTTTGCCTAATCCTTCCTTTTCTATAGCTTTTTTGGCAAAATCGGCTAATAAATTATTTCCAAACGGTGTGGCTCTCATGATTCCTGCATCGTTTTTATCGTACATTTCTTTTAAATTATAAGGAAATACCGGTTTTGGACTGTTGTATAATTTGCCCTCATACGGATTGTCGTCTGGCCAACTTTCGTCGTAAGTAGCTTCGGGTTTCAACAAAGACCATCCTTTATTGATGTAGGTCATATAGTTTTTTTGATTGTTGAATTCGGTAACCCAATCAGGTAATTTTTCGCCATAGAATGAACTCGAAATAAATGAACCAGTCTTACTGTACCAAAAAGCCCAATTGGCAAAATGTCCTGCTGGCAATATAGCGCCACGGTCTTTCAGACTCATTCCGATTACTTTGCCTTTGAAATTGGTGCCTAATCGCAATTCGTCAGTGATGGTGGTGGTTTGCAGGTTTTTTGGAGACATAGCGCCTTCTTTATTTGTTCCGTCGCCGACGGTTTTTACGGACGCATCATCTGTACAATACATTTCTTTTCCTAACTTTCGGCTGAACCATTCATTGCCTACAATTCCGTTGATTGACGGTGTTGTTCCCGTGTAAATGGAGGCGTGACCTGGTGCCGTATAGGTAGGCATATAATTAAAATGGGCGTTGTGAAAAACAAAACCTTTGTTCATCAAGCGTTTGAAACCGTTTGGAGAAAAGTCGTTAGAAAAACGATATAAATATTCCATCTTCATTTGATCGACTACAATTCCCACCACTAGTTTTGGGCGTTGTTGGGCTTGAAGACTAACTACGATTGCCAAAGCAATTCCTAAAATAATTTTTTTCATAACGTGTATATTTCTGATTGCGCCGCTTCAAATTCGGCAATGATGTTTTTAATAATAGTGGCTACGGGTTGTATTTCGTGAATTAAACCTGCTATTTGACCTATTTCGAGTTCGCCTTCAATCAAATCGCCTTCAAACATACCTCGTTTGGCTCGGCGTTTTCCTAAAAGTTTTTCTAAATCCTCTTTTGATGGACATTGCGCGTAAGCTTCTTGCAAGTCATTAAAGAATTTATTTTTTATCAATCGAACCGGCGCCAATTCTTTTAAAGTCAGTTGGGTATCGCCTTCTCTGGTTGCAATTACCGTATTTTTAAAATCAATTTGTGCTGATGATTCGACAGAAGCTACAAATCGGCTTCCCATTTGCACCCCATCGGCTCCTAAAACCATAGCGGCCAACATGCCTCGACCTGTGGCAATGCCTCCAGCAGCGATTAAAGGAATTGTGATTTTTTCTTTCACCATCGGAATCAAGGTTAGCGTGGTGGTTTCTTCACGACCGTTGTGACCACCCGCTTCAAAACCTTCGGCAACTACAGCATCTACACCCGCTTCTTGTGCTTTCAAAGCAAATTTAGAACTGCTCACCACATGAACCACTGTAATTCCTTTTTCTTTCAAGAAAGAAGTCCATGTTTTTGGATTTCCAGCCGATGTAAACACAATCTTTACCCCTTCTTCAACAATAATTTGGATGATTTCTTCAACATTCGGATACAACATCGGAAGATTGACTCCGAAAGGTTTGTCGGTGGCTTTCTTGCATTTTTGAATGTGCTCGCGCAATACTTCAGGATACATTGAGCCCGCTCCTATTAGTCCTAATCCGCCCGCATTACTTACTGCGCTAGCCAGTTTGTAACCGCTGTTCCAAATCATTCCGCCTTGGACAATTGGATATTGTATATTAAAAAGTGTTGTGATTTTATTCATGAGTGTACGTTTAAAGTATTGGCTTTAAAATTATTCTTTGGTAACAATAATGGTGGCTTTAGTACCTGTTGTAAGATTCCATTGGTTGGAAGATATCAAAGCTCCTTTGTCGTCAAACATTCTAAATTCAGCGGTGTTAGGACCAGAAGTCCCTTGATTTAAGGCTTGAAAATCTATTTTATTAAAGCCATTAAGTAGATTTATAGTAATGGATTTGAATTCGCCTTCCAAATAAATATCCGATTCGATAAGTACATCGTTCAAATAAACACTCACTCTATCGCCATCGACTTCGCCAAAATCGCGACAAATGAATTTAACAAACTTGCCATTGTTTCTAAAATCGCCGAGAAAATGTTCGCTTTTAAAATCGGGTTGCAATTCGCCTTCGGGTGCATTCAACTTCTTAGTTCGCAAGTCATTCGGGTTTACAAAATCATTTTTCTGAACAAGATCTACACTTCTGGGCTTTGGTGCATTTAGGTCTGGAAATTTAGGTGAATATAATTTGGGCGCATCAAATGTAAATTTCTTCGGTGCAGGCAAGGAAGGGGAATTGGGTTTAATGGGTACCGATAACTTTAATGGTTTATTGATATCAAATTGTGCCTGAGCTTCGGCTACAACTATTAGGCTTGCTAAACATATAAAAATTGACTTCATTTTTGTAAAGTTGTAATAATTTTTAAAGGTATATAAAATGAAAATACAAATTGAAAATTGCAATAATTTTTACAATATAGTGATGGTTGGTCTTTCCTCGTCAGGGAGATCCTAGCTGGCTGTTGCAGTCAACGGATTTTATGGTCCTGCCACTAAGATGTGAGGTGTAAGTGGGATAAAACCGGGTGGCAATACTTTCAGCTGTTGCAAAGTCAAACGAGACTGCGTGAAGAAGAAATGGTGTTCACGAAGGACGTGCGGCGATGGACGTGCGGCGATGGACGTGCGGCGATGCGCCGCCACCTCTTCTTGAAGGACGTGCGGCGATGCACAAGGGTAAGCAAGCGCGTCTTGGCTCAAAATTCGCCGCCGGAAGCGAGGCCGACGCCTTCCGCGATGAGATCAGGAGACACCACCAGGTCCAGCAACAAATCCCATCCAGAGGAC
>CAIRNC010000408.1 GCA_903879875.1 uncultured Bacteroidota bacterium | reverse complement strand
GTTTTTGAAACAGAAAATAGTATCGAGAACTTGTAAAAAGTAAAGAATAAAATACTTCTCGAAACATTTCCTAAAAGCGTATTACAGTTTAGGAACTCCAAGAAACGAACTGCTAAAACAGAACACCTAATACGAAATACTACCGTCGGTTCGAGTGATTTTCTATTTTATAAACGCTAGTTTTTGAAACAGAAATTAGTATCGAGAACTAGTGAAGGAATAGCGTTACTGTTAGTAATTGCGCAATTCCCTTTTTGTTTTAAATATTTGGATTTCAGGGGATTTCGGCTATAAATTCTGATGTTTTGGAGCGTTGAATTTATGGTTAGAGCAAGATTTATTCTTGGTTTTCGTTTTGATTTAGTAGTTGACTGATTTGTTTGAGCTTGTCGAGGGGCATTGTTTTTATTTGGTGTAGCCAATCGATGTTGGTTTCGGTTGGCATTAGTTTTATTAATGGGTGTGTATTTTCTACTGGTGCATTTAGGTCTTGTTTGAATGCCAGTAGGTCGTTGGGTTGACAATAGAGTGCTTTGCAGATTAGGTTGAGATTGTCTAAACGCATAACATGAGTGTCGTTATTTAAAATTTTATGTGCGGTATGGGGTGCAATGCCAATTTTTACAAGAAAGGCATACGGTTTTACTATTTGTCGTGCCTCTAGAACGGTTTTTAGGTTTAAGTAAAGCATGTGATGTTAGGTTTATGTTTGATTACTTTGTAAAATTAGGAAATGGGATTGATATATTGTATTGTTAAATTGTTAAAAATTAAAATGTATCTGTAATATTACTACTATTTTATGTTATAAAATGAATTGAGTATATAAGAAAGTGAATTGATTATGTTATAAAGTGAATTAATTATGTTACAAAGTGAATTGAGTATTTAAAAAAGTGAATTGAGTATGATATAATATAAATTGATTATGTTACAAAGTGAATTGACTATGTATAAATATAAATTGAGTATTTAAAAAAGTGAATAGAGTATGTAATAATATAAATTGACTTTGTTATAAAGTGAATTGACTATGTATAAATATAAATTGATTATTTTATAAAGTGAATTGTTTTTGTTATAAAGTGAAAGTATTGTACTTAAAGTGGAAATAATTATACTATTCTTCTTCTTGAGGAATTGGTTCATCGTTCATAAAAGCCTCAAAGGAACCGATTGGAGCAAAATCGATATTAATGGTTGTATAGGCTCCTTTTTTTCTCCATAAACGAACTGAGTCAGTACCTTTCATTTTTAGCCAATCGCGTGTTACTTTTTTCCTTTCTTTTAAACCTAGAACATCAATTAAAAGCCATTGACCTAATGCTGATTGTCCATATCTTTTGCCATTTTCATCATGTTCCGTGTTACTTCCAGACTGTAGGCCTTTCATATTGCTTTGTGTAACTAATGATGGAATCCTTTTTCCATTTGGAAGCTGTAAATGGAATCTAACTTCTGGTTTATCATTGCTACCATCATAAAGTTCTTTGATTTTTTCAAACTCAAATATGTTTTCAGTAAAAAAGTCAGGATGTTTCTTGTGAAATTCTCTAGGAATAGGAATATAAACTTCATTTAATGGTCTTGGAGTGTTACTCCCTTTATTCTTAGAAGCTCCATTCCATGCGTTTAAACCTGATTTTTCTTCAACTTCTTTTGATTGATAAGAGTATAATGGTAAGTAGACTTCGATTATGTCAAGTTCAATAGGTTCTGAATTCTCAATAATATCAAAATAAGCTTTCAATAAAAAGGCAAATGGATCTTCAATAATCTTTACATCAAATTTGTTAAGAACTAATGTATTATACTTATTTGAGTCAAATTTTTGATGTATTTGAGAATCTCCAAAAGTATATCTATAATCTTTATTTCCATCAGACCATGATAATGCAGATTGGGTTGCACTTAAATTTTTAAGATTGTTGGTATCAATTAACGGATATGCACATTCATTTATAGTAAAGAGACCCTTATCTCGTGTTACATAATGATAAATATTTTTATCTTCTGATAATCCTAAGCGTTCATAATCGCTTTTCATCCTTTCATTCTTAATCTCAGAAATTTTATACGCTAAAGAATGTAAATCATTACGGAACTCGTTGATTTCATTTTGATAACGTTTGAGTTGCATCACTTTCTGAAAAGAAGGTTTGCTACCCATCCAAGTTTTTAACCCTAT
>CAIRNC010000407.1 GCA_903879875.1 uncultured Bacteroidota bacterium | reverse complement strand
TTTTCAATTGTATTAAATTTATTTAAAAAATTTAATTTGTAATATAAAATTATCAATTGTTTAAAAAAATTCCAAAAAATAGCTTTAATTTGTACAAACAACAATTAAACTATGGAATTCAATCCCGATACACTCGAAGCGTCGGCTATTTATAAATTACTTACCAGTTCTATTATTCCGAGACCTATCGGCTGGATTTCAACCATAGATGAAAACGGAATTAACAACCTTGCTCCTTTTTCATATTTCAACGCTGTTGGTGATGATCCACCAAATGTAATGTTTTCTACCGTTTGCGGAAACAACACCAACAAAGACACGCTGAACAATGTATTGGCTAACAAACAATTTGTGGTTAATATGGTTACTGAAGCCTTAGTAGAACAAATGAATGCTACTTCGCAAGCCGTTCCATCGAATGTTGATGAATTTGAATTAGTCGGTCTTACTCCAATTGCCTCTACCAAAATAAAACCAATGCGCGTTAAAGAAAGTCCCATCACTTTTGAATGCGAAATGGTGCACCATTATTTTCTAGAAAATCATAAACAAGGCGGGGCTTGCATCGTAATTGGGAGAATTGTCATGATGCATATTGACAAAAGTGTATTGCTTGACAATTATAAAATTAATATGGAAACCTACAAACCCGTAGCGCGATTGGCGGGTTCTAATTACATTAAAATTGGAGAAATGTTTTCCATTAAAAGAAGTTAAGTTAATTACAAATTAATATGAAGATAGCAGTTATAGGTGGTGGTCCAGGAGGATTATACTTTTCAATCCTTGTAAAAAAAGCAATGCCTCATTGCCAAATAGATATTTACGAACGTAACAAACCCGATGATAGTTTTGGGTTTGGCGTGGTGTTTTCAGATGAAACCTTGGGTGAATTCCTAAAGCGTGATATGGAATCATATGAATTAATACGTTCAAAATTTGCCTATTGGGATGATATTATTGTGGCTCGTGATAGACAAAGTGTAAACATTGCTGGAAATGGATTTTGTGGTTGTTCTCGAAAAACATTGCTTCAACTCTTGCAACAACGCTGCCGTGAAGAAGGTGTCAATTTGCATTTCGAGCAAAATATAGACGATTTAAGCCAATATCAAGATGCCGACATCATCTTGGCTTCTGATGGAATTGGAAGTGTGATTAGAACCGCCAACGAAGAAGCTTTTGGAACTAAAATTGTTTTAAAGAAAAACCGTTTTGTATGGTTGGGTTCTACCAAGCCACTTGATGCTTTTACCTATTTCTTCAGAACTACACCTCAAGGAACTATTGTGGCACATACGTATCAATATGAAGAAGGTATGAGCACTTGGATTTTTGAATGTAGCAATGAAACCTGGGAAAACCTTCAATTTGAAGTTACTAATGAAGAAGATACTATTGCCAAAATCAGCGAATTATTCAAAGAGGAATTAGACGGACATCCTTTGATTTCTAACAAATCGCATTGGCGTCAATTTCCACATGTTACTAATGAAAAATGGTACCACAAAAACATTGTTCTTTTGGGTGATGCTAAAGCTACCGCTCATTACTCTATTGGTTCGGGCACTAAGTTAGCTATGGATTGCGCGATTGGTTTAGCCGATGCCGTGATTGCCAATCCCAACGATGTGCAAGCAGCTTTTAAACAATATGACAAAACCAGAAGGAATCCAGTGGAGATGATTCAATATGCAGCGTTGGTGTCGTTAGATTGGTTTGAAAATATGGATAGAAATATACAACATCCTTTCTATCAGTTTGCTTTTGGGTGCATGACCCGTTCTAAAAAAGTAACATTTGAAAACCTTAGATTGCGTGATGCTTCCTTTACGGATAAGGTTTTAAAAGAATTCAATAATAACCTTCAACCTACAACCCACAACCTACAACCTAATCCCGCAGCTTTTTCGACTTTTAAATTGCGAGATTTAGAATTACAAAACCGTATAGTAATGGCTCCAATGGGCCAATATTCGGCAGAAAATGGCGTCGTAAACGATTGGCATTTTCAACATTATACGTCAAGAGCTATTGGCGGTTTAGGTTTAATTATAACCGAACTTACTGCTATATCAGAAACAGCACGTATCACTTTAGGTTGTGCTGGTATTTATACTCAAGAACAAGTAGTTGCATGGAAACGAATCAATAATTTTATTCACGAAAATACGCAAACCAAAATTGGAATTCAATTAGGACATTCCGGAAGAAAAGGCGCTACCAAAAAACCTTGGGAAGACACATTTAATGGGATTTCTTGGAAATTACTTTCAGCATCAGCTATTCCTTTTAATGAAAATTCAATTACTCCAAAAGCAATGACTGTAGCGGATATGGATTTGATTACTTCCCAATTCGTTCAAGCTACTAAAAATGCCAACGAAGCAGGATTTGATTTAATCGAATTACAAGCCCATCATGGGTTTTTATTAGCTTCCTTCCTATCGCCATTAACCAACACAAGAACCGATGAGTTTGGCGGAAGCATTAAAAACCGATTGCAATTTCCATTGCGTGTTTTTAATGAAATGCGAAAAGTTTTCCCAAAAGAAAAACCAATGTCTGTGCGAATATCAGCAACTGATTGGGCAGAAAACGGAATTTCCGAAGAAGATGTAATTGCAATTGGAACCAAATTCAAAAACGCAGGTGCTGACATCATTAATGTTTCTACAGGAAATACAGTAGCCAACCAAAAACCAATAACGGGTAGAATGTGGCAAACTCCTTTTGCAGATGCAGTTCGAAATACGATTCATGTTCCAACAATCACATCAGGTTATATTCAAGATATTGATCAAATCAATACTATCATTTTAAACGGGAGAGCTGATTTAGTAGCGTTAGGAAGACCTTTGTTGTTAGATGCTAATTTTGTTAGAAACGCCCAAGCCTACGAACAATTTAAACCTACTGACATTCCAAATCAATACAAAGCTGGAATGTCGCATTTATATCCATTGAAAGCTACAGACAGAAAGCAATTGGAAGGCATGAAAAAGGCTTTGAAACCGAAAAGCAACAAGAAATAATTTTAAATTATGAAGGATAAGAAATCAAAAATTGAAGTTCAAGGTTTTGAAATTAATATCATTTCAAAAAATGAAAATGATTATATTTCATTGACAGACATTGCACGTCAACGTGATTCTGATAGAAGTGATTATATTCTTCAAAACTGGTTGAGAAATAGAAGCACTATTGAATTTATTGGTTTGTGGGAACAATTACGCAATCCAAGTTTTAATTCCATCGAATTCGATGGAATTAAAAACGCCTCTGGTTCAAACAGTTTTTCTTTAACTCCAAAAAGATGGATTGAAGCTACAAATGCGATTGGAATTGTCTCAAATACTGGTCGTTATGGCGGAACTTTTGCGCACAAAGATATTGCATTTGAATTTGCATCGTGGATTTCGCCAGAATTTAAATTGTATTTGATTACAGAATTCCAACGATTAAAAGAAGATGAAAACACTAGATTATCATTAGAATGGAATTTAAATCGAACATTATCAAAACTAAATTATCGTATTCATACAGATGCTATAAAAGAACATATTGTTCCAGAAAATATTACAAAAGAACAATCCAATGCCATTTACGCAACAGAAGCTGATGTTCTAAATGTTGCTTTATTTGGAAAAACCGCCAAACAATGGCGTGATGAAAATAAAAATTCAAAAGGTAATATTAGAGATTATGCCACCATTGAACAACTCCTAGTTCTTGCAAATCTAGAAAGTATGAATGCCGAGCTTATTAGAATGGATTTTAATCAAAAGGAACGCTTGTTGAAATTAAATCAAATGGCAATTGTTCAAATTAAATCAATTACAAATAATCTAACTGTTCAGAAATTAAAGGAATAGATATGAAACATTACGAAGATAATTTTGCACACAATAGCTTACCAAGTCTAGCTTTGCAACCAGAATACCATTTTACAGACTTACCTCAATTTCAACACCCTGAAATGTTGAATTGTGTTGAGAAGTTATTAGACAATCACATCAAGGAAGGTCGTGGCAATAATGTATGTATCCGCACCTTTGAAACTAAATGGACGTATCAAGATTTATATGAAAATGCAAATCAAATTGCGCATGTATTAATAGACGATTTAGGATTACAATCGGGCAATCGCGTCTTAATTCGTTCTGCCAATAATCCTATAATGGTGGCTTGTTGGTATGCCGTTTTAAAAGCGGGTGGAATTGTAGTAGCCACGATGCCGCTTCTACGTTCTAAAGAATTAACAACTATAATTGAGTGTGCTGAAATATCACATTGTTTTTGTGACAAAGAATTGGAAGAAGAAATGCATTTAGTGAAATCTCCTTTCTTAAAGAGAACTTGCTTTTACGGCAATTCACAATTAGAAGAATTGATGCAATCTAAACCTACAACCTTTGCGAATTATCACAGCAAATCAGATAGTTTGGCTTTGATTGGTTTCACTTCGGGAACTACGGGATTGCCTAAAATGACCTCGCATTACCACAAAGATATTTTAAATATTTGCGAATGCTTTCCACCCTATTCGTTGCAACCTAAAGTAAATGATATTTTTACAGGAAGCCCACCATTAGGATTTACCTTTGGTTTGGGTGGATTGGTTTTGTTTCCGATGTATTTTGGAGCTTCAACCTTCTTAATCGAAAAACCAAGCCCCGATTTATTATTAAAAGCAATTCAGGAATTTAAGATTACGATTTGTTTTACAGCACCAACAGCATGGAGAATCATCACTACTAAAGTAAAAGAATATGATATTTCAAGCTTACGCAAATGTGTCTCTGCCGGAGAAACGCTACCGTTAAAGGTCTGGCAAGATTGGTTCGACACGACCGGATTGAAAATTATCGACGGAATTGGATCTACTGAAATACTCCATATTTTTATATCCTCCAACGAAGAAAATATGAAGCCTGGAGCCACTGGAGTTCCGGTTACTGGGTATGAAGCAAAAATTGTTGATATAGACGGAAACGAAGTACCAATTAATGAACCAGGAAGATTGGCCGTGCGAGGAATAACTGGTTGTAAATACTTAAACCGAGAAGACAAACAAAGAGAATATGTAGAAAACGGTTGGAACATCACGGGTGATATTTTCCGTAAAGATGAAGATGGGTATTTGTGGTTTGTGGCTCGTGGCGATGATATGATTATTTCTTCTGGTTATAACATTGGTGCGATTGAAGTAGAAAGCGTACTTTTAACCCATGAAGATATTCTAGAATGTGCAGTAGTTGGAGTACCTGATGACGAACGTGGAATGTTGGTTTGTGCTCATATTGTATTGAAAGAACAAGATAAAGCAACCGACGCAATGAAGAATCGTATTCAGCATTGGTTCAAAGAAGTAGCTGCTCCTTATAAATATCCAAGAGTCATTCATTTTACCGATGCCTTACCAAAAACAGAAACTGGAAAAATACAACGATTTAAATTGAAATAGACAATATGAGTTATTTTATAAAACAAGAAAAAATACGTTTTCAGCACGTAGATTATGCCGGAATAGTCTTCTATCCTAGATTTCTAGAAATGTTGAATTGCTTAGTAGAAGATTGGTTTGAAGAAGCACTCGACCGACCGTTTTCAAAAATGCACGAAACCAATGGAATTCCAACAGTAGATTTGAAAGTACAATTTAAAAAAGCAGCTCGTTTGGGAGAAATTCTAACCAAAAAACTATGGGTAAAACATTTAGGTGGTGCTTCCATTCTATGCGGATTCTCTTTTGAAGACGAACAAGGAACTACTTGCTTGGAAGGTGAAGTAACTTTGGTGAACGTGGCTTTTAATGCAGATAGAGACGATATTAAAGCAACCCCTTTTACTGAGGAAATGAAAGAAAAAATTAGAAATTATGAATTATGAAAAAAATAGGTTTTATACTAGTTTTGTTATTAACGATGAATTGTATTGCTCAAAATTCAACTTCACATTATAAAAAAGTTTATCCATTTGATATATATCATAAAGATTGGGCATTAGTAAAAACAGTTGCTGATACCTATGGTTTTATTAATAAAAATGGAAAAGAAGTAGTGCCTACTATTTATTCTAAAATTTATGAATTTGAAATTCAAAAAGATGGCATCAAGTACGCATTGATTAGAAATGTTGCTGGTGCTTTTGGTTTTATCAATGAAAATGGAAAAGAAATTGTAGAAGGGATAAATTGGAAGAAAGAAGAAGCTATTCAAAAACTAAATTATTATATCAATTCAAAATAATTCATGATTTACAAAACCACTTTCGTTTTAATTCATAATTCGTAATTCCAAAATCATAATTAATAAATCTATGGACTTCAAAAAATTCAAAGCCGCTACCGTTCAAACATCACCCGTTTTTCTAAACGTAGAAAAAACAATTGAAAAAGCAATTACCTTCATTAAAGAAGCAAGTCAAAATGGTGCGCAATTAATAGCTTTTCCTGAAGTATTTGTGGCAGGATATCCGTATTGGAATTGGATCATGACTCCAGTTCAAGGAAGTAAATGGTACGAAAAATTGTATAAGAATTCTGTTTCAGTTTCTGGCGAATCGATGCAACCTTTATTTCAAGCGGCAAAAGACAACAACATTCATATTGTTATAGGGATTAATGAGCGTGGAGATAGTTATGGTGAAATATACAACACCAATTTAATCATTGACAACAACGGAATTTTAATCGGAAAACACCGGAAATTAGTGCCCACTTGGGCAGAAAAACTAACTTGGACATCCGGTGACGGTTCGTCTTTAAAAGTTTATAACACCGAAATTGGACCTATTGGCACTTTAGCTTGTGGAGAGAATACCAATACTTTAGCACGTTTTACCTTATTATCGCAAGGCGAATTGATTCATATTGCGAACTATATTTCGTTGCCAGTTGCACCACCCGATTATGACATGGCCGAGGCTATAAAAATTCGTGCGGCGGCTCATTCTTTTGAAGGTAAATTATTTACAATCGTTTCCTGTTCTACCATTTCGCAAGAAATTAAAGATGCCTTACGAGAAGATGTTCCCAATGTAGATGAATTATTGACTAGAAAAAACTCCGCTTTCTCTGGATTTATTGGTCCGAATGGCGCTGTAATTGGAACTCCTTTAATTGATGAAGAAGGAATGGTATATGCCGATATTGATTTGGAAAAATGTATCCAACCCAAACAAATGCACGACATACTTGGACATTACAACCGATTTGATATTTTTGATTTACGAGTAAACATTGCTCCTACTAGAAAGATTACGTTTATTGATAATCACGAGGAATTTAATAAAAGATAGTTCCAAATAATATTTTGAACAAATATATTTGTTTAACTTTTTTATCTAATTAAGCCCATGCGCTATTTTTTGTTGCTTTTCATTCCCTTTCTTAGCTTTTCACAAAATCTTCCTAGGGTAGATTTTCAATTGGTTAC
>CAIRNC010000406.1 GCA_903879875.1 uncultured Bacteroidota bacterium | reverse complement strand
CGCAATACAACAGAGATTTTATTGCTAATTTTAGAGAAAATAATTATAATTTTGAACAACATAGAACTTATTTATTCTTTTTTGCGCTAGTATATCCCTTAGTAGAAATTATTCTTGAACTTTATAAAGTTAGGGAGCAAAGCGCTTTGATTTCTACGACATTAATTGGATGTGCATTATTGCTTCTGTATTATTTTAGTAATAAAGTAGCTTTTCTTGAAAATCATTTTCAAAAAATATTTGTATCCATTTACGTTTTATTATTTGCTTATGCTATTTATTATATCGTGATATTGCCTTTTGAACTAATCAATATTACTTCAATAATACTTCTTTTCTTTTTTGCTCCAAATGTTTTCAATACCATGAAACATTATTGGATTTTCACTATTTCACTTGTAGCCTCTTTTTATTTTTTATTTGCATTAGACAAAATTTCAATAGGTCCACTTTTCCTATTGTCGCATGGTTTTTTATTGACAGGAGTAATACATTACATTCGATATTTTGCATTCATCAACTCACAACATAAATTCCTTTTTGCAAATGAAATTGTCAACAAAGGAAATTCAATTGTTATAGGTACAAATATGAAAGGTGAATTGACCTATTGTAGTGAAAATATAAGTTCCATTTTGGGCTATTCACCTGAAGAAGTGTTGGGTGTTGGTTTTTGGGAATTAACGGAAGACCCTGAATTTGTTGGAGTTGAATATCATAATAATTATATTGACGAACGCTTATATGTTCGTAAATTGAAATGTAAAAATGGTGATTTTAAATTCATTCAATGGAAAGATAAAAAATTTACAGATAATTTATTTATTGGGATAGGTAATGATGTTACCAATGAAATTTATATTGAAAATCAATATAAAAATTTAATTCAAACTGCGATTGACGCTATTTTCGAATTGGATACCGCAGGGAATTTTACTTTTGTCAATAATTTTATGATACAACTTTTAGGGTATGATATGAACGAAATTATTGGTAAGAATTACAAAGAATTTATTTTAGACAGCACCCCTATTTTTCTGAAAGACATTATCGAGAATGAAATAAATGCACCTAATATTGAAATTAAAATAGTCAGCAAAAATGGAAGTATCATTTGGGTTTCTCAAAAAATCATAATTAGAAGAAATGATTTTGGTGAAATAGTTGGATTTTCTGGTATTGCTAGAGATATTACGAAGTTAAAAGACATAGAGTTTTTTGAAGCAAAACGACAAGAAAAAATAAACAAATACAATAAAGTACTTAACACCTTTACAATTAAAAGTCATTCCAATAAAGAAAATTTTGATGTGTATTTACAAAGTATACTAAAAGAAGTTGCTATTTTTGGAAATGTAAATCGAACAAGTTATTGGAATTATAATGAAAATGGCGTTCGATGTGAATGTATATATTATTTAGAATCCAACCGTTTTGAAAAAAACTTTTTTTTAAATAGAAATGATTATCCTATATATTTTTCTGTTTTAGAAAATAGTTTTCAGGTAATTGCTTCCGATGTATTTAAGGCTGTGACAACTGAAAATAATGGCATGTTATATTATAAAAAATATAACATTAAATCTATACTAGATACACCAATATTTCTAAATGGAATTTTAACTGGTGTCCTTAGTTTAGAAGCTCAAAATTTACCAATTGAGTGGGACAATGAGGATATAAATTTTGCCCGTTCTATTTCAGAATTAATTGCTATAGCAAAAACTACACAATTAAGAAATGAAGCTGAAAAAAAATTACATTATAAAAGTGAGTTGCTTTCCGCAATGGCTCTATGTACAGAGAAGTTATTGTTAAGCAAAGACATCAACGAAATGTTTATCCAAACCTATGAAATAATTGGAAAGGCTACAAAAGCTGACCATATTTATTACTACGAGCATGACATTGTATCTCAACGTATTTCTCAAAAATTTAAATGGGCAAAAGAAGGAGTTGTTTTGCAAATAACTCCTTTACAGGCTTTTACTTACGATAATTTGAGTGAAATTATGCTATATGCAAAAAGCAAAAAACCATTAAACACACTTGTTCGAAATCTAGGAGATACTTTTTTTAAAAATTTATTGATTAATAATGATATTAAATCAATATTGATATTACCTATTTATTCTAACGAGAATTTTGCAGGATTTATTGGCCTTGACGATTGTTTTATAGAAAGAATTTGGTCAGATGATGAAATTAATATTCTTCAAACATTAGCAAACAATATTTCTTCCGCTTTGGAACGAAATAGAAATGAAGCCAAAATATATGAAAGTGAGGAAAAATTTAGACTACTAGCAGACAACATTCCTGGAACGGTCTATTTGGCAATTAATGATGAAAAATGGTCAAAAGTTTATCTTAATAAAGAAATTGAAAAACTAACAGGCTACTCAAAATTAGAATTTATAAACAAAGAGATTTTTTATGTCGATTTAATTCATCCTGAAGATAAAACCGACGTTAATGAGGCAATTAAAATGGCTTTTTCACATAAAAAACCCTTCAAATTTGAATATAGAATCAAACATAAAAATGGCAATTATGTTTGGGTGGAAGAATTTGGGGACGCTATTTACAAAGAAAACGAAATTGTTTTTATAGAAGGTATTTTCATAGATATTACTGACCGAAAAATTGCCGAAAATGCTATTAAGGAGAAAAATTTAGCCGAAGCTGCTAATAAAGCAAAATCAGAATTTTTGGCAAATATGAGTCATGAAATTAGAACTCCTTTGAATGGAATAATTGGTTTTTCGGATTTATTATTAAAAACAAATCTCGAAGAATCTCAACAAAAACAGTTAATTACAATCAATCAATCAGCACATACCTTACTCGATATCGTAAGTGATATTTTAGATTTTTCGAAAATTGAGGCTGGAAAATTAGACTTGTTCATTGAAAAATGTGAAATTAGAAGCATATTAAAACAAATTATTGATTTAATTTACATTGATTCCAACAGAAAAAATATAAAACTTGAGCTCAATATTTCAGACGATATCCCTCGATTTCTATGGGTAGATGTTGTTCGTATAAAGCAAATTATCATTAATTTATTGGGGAACTCTATCAAATTCACAGAGAAAGGCAGTATTAAATTAGAAGTCAGTTTAATTGAAATAATAAATGAATTTAATTCTAAAATAAGATTTTCAGTTATTGACTCAGGTATTGGGATTCAAATTGAAAATCAAAATAAAATTTTTAAAGCCTTTTCTCAAGAAGATGGTTCAACCACACGAAAATTTGGGGGTACTGGACTAGGCCTTACTATATCTAATAAATTGTTAGCTCTTATGAAAAGTCGAATGCAACTGCAAAGTGAGATAGGTGTGGGTAGTACTTTTTATTTTGATTTGAATTTAAAAGGGACAAATGAAACAGATATATTTACAGATAATAAAGGAACTTCTATTAAACTTGACAATAGTTTAACTAAAATTAATCTACCGAAAAACTTAAAAATAATGATTGTTGAAGATAATAAAATCAATATGTTGTTGTTGAAAACAATTATAAGAAACTTATCGGATGACATCATTATTTATGAAATTCCAAATGGTTTTGAAGCAAGTCAACAATTTGAAATTATTAATCCTGATCTTATTTTTATGGATATACAGATGCCTATTTTGAATGGATATGAAGCAACAAAAGCCATTAGAAGTAAAGAATCAGGACAAAAAATCCCAATTATTGCTATTACTGCTGGAATTGTTTCAGAAGAAAAAGAAAATTGCATTCAGGCTGGAATGAATGATTATATTTCAAAACCAATTCTAAAAGGTGTTGTTGAAGAAGCATTGAATAAATGGGTTGGTTTGGGTAAAACAATATTAAATTAATTGTAATAAATTACCCCAACCATCCCTCTCTATCTAAACTTCTGTATTGTATCGCTTCTGCTATATGTGAAGAAATTACACTTTCTACACCATCTAAATCAGCAATTGTACGTGCTACTTTTAAAATTCTGTCATAAGCTCGAGCAGAAAGATTCAATCGTTCCATCGCCGTTTTTAAAAGTTGTTTTGAAGTTTCATCTAATGCGCAATATTCTCTTATTTGTTTGGTATTCATTTGAGCATTGTAATGTACTTTTTCAAAGTTTTCAAATCGTAAAGTTTGAATTTCACGAGCTTTAGTTACTCTAGCTCTTATATCAACACTACTTTCAGCTTTTCTATCATCTGAAAGTTTTTCAAATGGCACAGGTGTAACTTCAATATGAATGTCAATTCGGTCTAACAAAGGTCCTGATATTTTACTCAAATATCGTTGCATTTCATGTGGCGAAGAGGATTGTGGTGCATCTGGATCATTAAAAAATCCGCTCGGACTGGGATTCATACTGGCCACTAACATAAATGACGAAGGGTAGGTAACTGTAAATTTAGCTCTGGAAATAGTTACTTCTCTATCTTCTAGTGGTTGACGCATCACTTCTAGTACATCACGCTTAAATTCAGGTAATTCGTCTAGAAATAAAACACCATTATGCGCCATCGATATTTCGCCAGGTTGAGGATAACTTCCTCCGCCAACCAATGCAACATTAGAAATTGTATGATGCGGACTTCTAAACGGTCGTTGATTCATTAGCCCCACTTCTTTTAATTTTCCAGCTACACTGTGAATTTTGGTAGTTTCAAGTGCTTCTCTTAAGGTCATAGGGGGTAAAATACTTGGCAATCTTTTGGCAAGCATTGTTTTTCCAGCCCCTGGAGGCCCAATCAAAATAATATTATGTCCGCCTGCAGCTGCAATTTCCATGCAACGCTTGATACTTTCTTGCCCTTTCACATCCGAAAAATCGAATTCAGGAAAATCTAATGTTTTGTAAAATTCAGCTCTTGTGTCAATAACTGTGGGTTCCAAAGATCCCTTACCCTCAAAAAAATCTATAACTTCTTGAAGATTTCCTACTCCATATACATCTAAACCTGCAACGATTGCAGCTTCTTTTACATTTTGTATTGGAAGAAAAAAACCTTTAAATCCTTCTTCTTTTGCTTTTATAGCGATTGGCAATGCTCCTTTTATGGGTTGTAAACTTCCGTCTAGTGATAGTTCACCCATAATGATATACTTGTCTATTTCGTCTGCTTTTATTTGTGAAGAAGCAACCAAAATACCAACTGCTAACGTTAAATCATAAGCGGAACCTTCTTTTCTCAAATCGGCTGGCGCCATGTTGATAGTGATTTTTTTACCAGGCATGGCAAATCCATTATTCTTTAAAGCTGCTGCTATTCGGTAACTACTCTCTTTTATTGCATTATCAGGAAGGCCAACCAAATGGTATCCTATTCCTTTGTCCATATTAACTTCAACAGTAATTGTTGTAGCTTCTACACCAAAAACAGCACTTCCATAAACTTTAATAAGCATAATATTTCAATTTTTCTGAAAATTAAAAAAATATTAGTAAGGTTACTAATAAATTAATCTAATTTTGAAAAAAAAATATAATTTAAAAAGATATGGGAATTTTTAATGCCATTTTAGGCAATGCATCAGAAGTAAATATTGAAAATATTTCAAAAGAATTTGAACCTATTTTAATTGATGGAGAAAGTATTGAAAAAGCGTATAAAGTAGTAAAAGACATGTTTATTTTTACAAACAAAAGATTGATTTTAGTAGAGAAACAATTGGTTGGAACTAAGGTAGATTATTTGTCAATTCCTTACTTTAATATCAAAAAATTCTCAAAAGAAAGTGCTGGAATATTAGACTTAGATGCGGAATTAAAAATTTGGCTAAAAAGTGAAGATTTGCCTGTAATTAAACAATTTGGGAAAAGTGGAAATAATATTAATGAAGTATATCGACTATTAAGTCAGCATATTTTAAATTAAAATTTTAATACATTTTACGCTTCTTCTTATTCGTGTCAATATCTAAAAACAAATAAATAGGACATAAATTGATGAGTGAAGTGAAAATTAAATAAATACCTAATGACAGTATAATATCTTGGATAAAGGAATCATTTAAATTTTTTGAAATTGAAATTACTAACAATGAAATTCCTGATATTAATCTAATAATTCTATCTGTTTTGTGTAAATTTGTTTTCATAAAATAATTAAAATACTGATTTTCAAATGCGAAAATAAATAAAAATCCAATAGCTTTGATTATCTTACTGTTTTTTTTTTAATTTAAAGCAATACTTTTTTTTAATCAGTTTGTAATTTGTTTCAAAAGATTCAATATCCATATTTATCCTTCCAACGGTTCTTCAAAAAATCTCTTGTGCCATTTTCTCTCGAATTAGAACCAGGTTCATATAATTTTGTTCCTTTGATAACATCTGGTAAATATTCTTGTTCAGAGAAATTATTGACAAAACTGTGTGAATATTGGTATTCATCGCCATAGCCAAGTTCTTTCATTAATTTTGTAGGCGCATTTCGTAAATGTAAAGGAACTTGTAAATCACCGGTTTGTTTTACTAATGCTTGTGCTTCGCCAATCGCCATATAACTAGCATTACTTTTTGGGGAAGTTGCTAAATACACCGCACATTGACTCAAGATAATTCGACTTTCAGGATAACCAATGGTTGCTACTGCTTGAAACGTATTGTTGGCCATAATAAATGCGGTTGGGTTAGCAAGACCAATATCTTCGCTAGAAAGAATCAACATTCTGCGGGCAATAAATTTTACATCTTCACCACCTTCAATCATTCT
>CAIRNC010000405.1 GCA_903879875.1 uncultured Bacteroidota bacterium | reverse complement strand
TATAAAAGTATTGGATAATAATGATTCTAATTATAAAAATACCTCAACAAAAAACATACATCAGTCAATTTTTTGATATATATCTATATTATGCTATAATTAACGGTATTTTAAGAAATTGGAATCCCCTAAATATCGAAAATAATAATATGATTCAAACGTTATTGTTGTAGTAATGTATAGTGAAAACCGCCCGATGATGTAAAGCTTATATAGAAAGAATGTACTCTACTAGCCCAGTTTCGTGTGGTAATTCCATTTTTTTTCGCAAACGATATCGTTTTATTTCAATACTACGAACGGATATGTTCAGTAATGGTGCAATTTCTTTTGAAGAAAGATTCAAGCGTAAATAGGCGCAAAGTCTTAAGTCATTTGGAGTTAGAGATGGATGTGCTAGTTTTACTTTTTTCAAAAAGTCTTTATCGGCAGTATCAAAAGCTTCTTTAAAAACATTCCAAGTATTATCATCTGAAATGTTTTTATTGATTGTTGTAATTACGGATTTAATACTTCTTGAACCTCCTTCATCTGAAGTTTTCTTTAAATCTTCTTTAATTAAAGATAACAATTCGTCCTTTTTAATCAAACTCATTGTGGAAACCGCTAATTCTCTGTTTTTAGTATCAACATCTATTGAAAGTTGATCGTTTCTCAATTTCATTAATTGTTGTTCGTTTTCTAATTCTTTTATTTCGAGTAATAAATTATTTTCTTCAATTAGTTTTTGTTTCTGTTTATAATAATAATTACCATACGCCTTATTAATATAATAAGCGATGATGCAAATTAATAGTAAATAAATCAGCAAGGCTAAATTAGTTAAATACCAAGGTTTAGAAATTACAAAAGAATAAATGGCAACATTTTCGGGTTGTGAATTAGCGATTTTAGCTCGGACTTTAAAAGTGTATTTGCCTGGCGATAAGTTTTTAAAATTTACAGTTGCTTTTGAACTCCATTCGCTCCATTCTTCTTGAAATCCTTCTAATAAATATTGGTATTCGGCATTAATGTATTTATTGTATTCTGGAACAGTATAGCTTAAAGTAATATTGTTTTCGTCGTTATTAAAAATTCCAACATCATTAATAGAGTAGTTGATCAGTTTTTGATTTAATTTATTATTACTAATATTTGTGATGAATACTTTGTAGTTTTTAAAACTCAAATCATTGATATTAATGGTATAATAGCCGTTTGAAGTGCCTATTAAATAAATTGATTTTGAAATTTGCGAAATGTTTTCAAATCCCAACAAAGAATTTGTTAATGAGGCTGGGATGGGAATTGTGTTGTTTTTCAGTTGATCACTTAATTTGCTCAAAGAAAAATAATGAATATAATTTTTTGAAAATAGCCATAATTTATTCGATTCATCAACAATTAATTTGCCTGAGGTATATTCATCTTTTTCAAATACGGTGCTTAAAGCAGCATCTTTATTAAATTGATGAGATTTAGCATCCAATTTAAAAACACCTCCTTTGAAAGCATAATAAATGTTGTCATTGTATTTTACTAAACTGGCATTTCTCCCTTTTGATGGGGCTTTGAAAGCCTCTTTTTTCAAAACTTTATCGAGTGTTCTGTTGACACTCAACATAAATATTCCTTTATATTCGTGGCTTACATAAATATCATACCCATTTGAAATTTCAAAGTACCTTGATGAATTACTAAATCCTCGGATTCTATTTTTAAATATCCATTGATTATTGACTTTTTGTAATACCGATATTCCGTAATAATTCCCTTGTAATAATAAGTCTTTTTGATAAGGTACTTTTGAAAATTTCCAAGTACCCGATTGAGAAAAAACACATTTTGCTATATCATTTTCAATTATAAATGTTCCTAAATCGTGTCCGCAAAAAAGAGTGCCATCATATTCAAAGAGCGACCAAACTTGGCCTTTTGTACCATTAACAAAATGAAAATCATTGGTATAAATTTCTTTATAAAACAGTCCTTGATTGGTACCAAAATACAATTTGTTTTTATATAGAATAGAGCTATAAATTGTGCCTAGAATACCTGTATTATCAGAATAGCTTTTAACGGGTGATTGTAAATTGATACAATTAATACCGTTGTCTAAGCCAATCCAAAGATTTTTATCTAAATCTTCAAACAAAGACAAAGCGGTATTGTTACTTAATCCTCTGTTTTGATTAATATGGTATTTTAAATTCCCAAATTCATCCATTATAAAAATTCCATCCGATACTGACCCAACGGCAAAACTTCCGTCAGAAAGTTGCTGGCTACTGTAAATACTGCTAGATTCTAATTGAGCGTCAGAATTTGTTACAAATTTTGTTAGATTTGAATCTATAAGTTTAAAAAATCCATTTAATTGTGTTTGAATAAGTAAACCATCGTCCTTAGTATAAACAGCAACTACTTTGTTTTTTTGTAGAATTAAATGATTGGAAACCATTTTGCTTTCGCCATTCTCAATTTCATATAAGCCTTCGTCTAAAACTTGATAATAGATAGAACTATTTGTTTTAAAAATTTTAGAGATACTATGTTTTGGCGTAATTATTTTAAACAAAGAAGTTTTAGTGTCATAAATATAAATTCTACTAAGCGATTGAAAAACAATCCATTGATCATAATTGATAATGTTCCAAAATTGCTCATCGTCAAGAATTTTACTTTTGATGGAATTGGATAGGGAATGGTATTTTAGTTGACCATTAGGTTCTCTTTCCCAAAATCCAAAATTCATATAACATCCTGTGTAAACTTTATCACCGACAACTTTTACCGAACGAATAATGGTTTCGTTAGGGGAAGGATTTAATGTCCATGTTGACCCATTGTATTCGAGCAACCCATCATTATTTGCAAAATAAACAAATCTGTTTTTATCCTGAGAAATCATCCAGTTTTGATTTCCAGCGCCGTAAACGGTTGAAGTATATTTTACAATTGGTGGTAAATCTTGAGCAAGACTCAAAATTCCAGTTAACAATAAAATAGGCAATAGCAGTTTTGAAAAATGTATTTTGAACATTGGAATCTTTTAGACTTAAATTTGTAATGATAAAGATATAAATAAATGAATTGAATTTCAATATTTTGAAAATCATTATACAAAAAAAAGCACGTTAATAGAAACGTGCTTTTAATTATGGAGCGAATAAATTTATTCTTTTATGATTCTTGAAGTAGAAATAGTTCCGTTTACAGTTGCTTTCACAACATAAACACCTACATTAAGATTAGAAATATCTAATGTAACCAATTGGTTGTTTGGTGCTATAGAAATTACTTCTTGACCTAATAAATTATAAACTGAAACTTTTTCAACCGCTGCAACTGCATCAATTGTAAAGCTTGTAGTAGCAGGATTAGGATACATTTTTAAGTTTGAATTTTCAAAAGTAGTATTTGCTAATGTTGCTGGTCTGTATAAGTAGATATTATCAACATAAGCTGTACCTAAATTAGAAGTTAGTACAAACTGTGCTAAATCATCTCTTGTTTGACTTCCTGCAAAAGTTGATAATGGGGCATCAATTGAAATCCATGTTCCAGTTTCTGTTGGCAAATATGTTAATAATAAAGCCGAAACTTCTCCTGCAGTTCCTCCCCATTGTGAAAATTTAGGATTAAAAACTTTTCCAACTAAATCTGGGTTTGGTGACCAAAAATCCATGTGGAATTTAGTCATGTCTGTAGCGTTGATATGATGTCCAGCGCCACTAAAATCTACGCCTATAAAGTTACCAAATTGAATGTATTTTGTTTCATTCCCTGCAATTAATAAATCAGAAATATCAGAATCATCCCAAGAAGCTGACCAAGAATCTATAGCTATATTAGTATTAGTATTACTATAAAGAGAGATAACATCCCAAGCATTTCTAGTTGGAGGTGTAGGCGCAGCAACTGTAGGTGCAGCGGTTACAACCAAAGTTGCTGAAACACTTCCTGTCAAATAAGGAGCAGATGCTGCTTGAATTGCTGTGATTGTCGAAGAACCTGCTCCAACAATAGTTATCATATTGCCTACAATAGTAGCTACAGCAGTATTACTACTAGTAAAAGAAAAAGTACCTGGACTATCACTTGTAGGGTTTGTTATTGCGAAAGGTGCATCACCTAAAAATTTAGCTGGAATTGTCAAACTGCCTATTACTGGAGTTCCAGGTGCTGATGCCGTTTTCCAAAAGTACAAATTATCCAAGTAAATTGTTCCTCCATTTCCACCATCAAATTTAAATTGAATAGCGTTAGTTAAATTACCTGTAATTCCTGCAACAGGAATGTTTAAAGATTGCCAAGAACCTGCAACGCTTGATATCGGATGTGGTATTTCTGCACCTGAACTGATTACAAAAACATTTGGTGCTTGGCTATTTGTCCAAATATCAACGTGTAAATATTCCATATTTGAAATATTTTGTGCTGAACCCAAAGTAACCCAATCCGTACCTTGATAATTGAAATTTGCATATTGCAAAGCGTTATCTCCTGAAAGTGCTATTTCGGTAACAACTGTGTTTTGCCCCCAATTTGGATTAGTGTTTACACCAGATATAGGAGTATATGCTCCTCCATATATTGAAATAACATCAGTGGCAACTCGTACTGGCGGGGTTGGAGCTGGGCCTGTAGGCACTTGGGAATATCCCAAAGAAATGCAAAATAACGAAAATAATAAAGTAATTTTTTTCATAATAATTAAATTTAAGTTGAATACCAAATGTAGTAAAGTATTTTATAGTAGATGCTATGCTTTACTATATAAAAACTATACAATTAAAAGAATAACGAAAACGATTGAATTTCCTATAAAAATCAATGCTTTTATCGAGTTCGGCAGACCAGCAATGACCAAAACTTTTATGGCCTAAAAACCTCAGGCCACCACCGCTCGATAGCTGATAACTTGCCAAACTCCTGAATTATCTGGGAAGCGGGAAAAATTCCAGATAAGATCTGAATAGCGAAATTGACCTTCTGTGGGGGGATTTCAAGATATTCATTTCGTTCCCAGGTGCAACTTGGGAACGAGATGCATTCCCTCACCGGACAGTGCTGCCT
>CAIRNC010000404.1 GCA_903879875.1 uncultured Bacteroidota bacterium | reverse complement strand
TTTTCAATTTCAATCAAATCCAATTTGTCATTACAAAATTTTATGATTCTATCTTCGTTGTAAATTTCTTTATTCAAAAGCTCAATTAATTCATTCCCTTCCAAGTTATCAGGTTTAAATGCAATTTCGGAAATTAATTTTGGTGGTTTTGTGTCATTTGGAGTTTCATAGAAGAATTGTATCTTTTCTCCAATTAATAACCCAAATTGAACTTTATGCAAACGCATATATGAAAAAAGTTGTTTTTGATGATTGTCAATTGAAATGTTAGGTCTTTTAACTTCAACTACAATTAAATTATTGTCAGCATTTCTTATTATAATATCTGGGACAACAGAATTTGAAGCTCCTACTTTTGTTCTTTCTTTTGTTATTATTTCTTTCTTATACCTTGACCAACCTAATACTCTTTCAAATATATGTTCTATTTCAAGTTGAAAAAAGTCTTCTTTTGCATTATTGTTTTTATGTTCACCAATTAAGAAACATATTTCATTCCATTTTTCCATTTTTTTTCTTTTGTGTTAAGGTTGCTGGTAACTATTAACTAATATAATTCCAAATATTTTGTTTCTTAGTCATTTCTATAAATACCGTTTTTAGAATGGCATTTTCGGGTTGTTGGAGTGGCGCATCGGCTTTTAAAATCTTAATAGCATAATGTCGCGCCAATTGTAAAATATCTTTATCGCGAACAATATCGGCTATTTGAAGATTCAGCACACCACTTTGTTGTTTCCCCATTAAATCGCCAGGGCCACGCAATTTCAAATCAACTTCGGCAATTTCAAAACCATCATTGGTTTGCACCATCGTGTCCATTCGGAGTTTGCTATCGTTCGACAATTTATGAGAAGTCATTAAAATGCAATAGCTTTGATCGGCTCCTCGCCCGACTCTACCTCTCAACTGATGCAGTTGTGACAAGCCAAATCGCTCGGCACTTTCAATAATCATTACACTGGCATTGGGCACATTTACCCCAACTTCAATTACTGTAGTAGCAACCATAATGTTGGTTTTTCCTTCTGAAAAGCGTTTCATTTCAGCCTCTTTATCAGCGGGTTTCATTTTGCCGTGCAGTATCGAAACTGCATATTGAGGCAATGGAAAATCGCGCGAAATGCTTTCGTAACCGTCCATTAAATCCTTAAAATCCATCTTTTCGGACTCTTGAATCAACGGATAAACGATGTAGATTTGTCTGCCAAGCGCCATTTCGTCCCGAATGAATTTCCAAACTTTTAATCGATTGCTATCAAATCGATGTACAGTTTGAATGGGTTTTCGACCGGGAGGCAATTCGTCAATGATAGAAATATCCAAATCGCCATACAAACTCATAGCCAATGTTCTTGGAATGGGCGTAGCTGTCATCACCAAAACGTGAGGTGGGATGTTGTTTTTTTTCCATAATTTAGAACGTTGCTCCACACCAAAACGATGTTGCTCGTCAATGATAGCCAAGCCTAAATTATGAAATTGCACTTTGTCTTCTAACAAGGCGTGGGTGCCAATTAAAATTTGCAACGTGCCGTTTTCAAGTTCTTCATGAATGACTTTCCGTTGCGCCGTTTTGGTAGAACCTGTTAATATTTTTATATTGATATTCAACTCATTTGCTAATTCCGATAAACCAATGAAATGTTGATTTGCCAAAATTTCTGTAGGCGCCATCAAACACGCTTGAAACCCATTGTCTAAAGCCAAAAGCATGCTCATAAAAGCCACAATTGTTTTTCCGGAACCGACATCGCCTTGTAACAATCGGTTCATTTGAGCCGAATTGCCCATATCATTTCTGATTTCTTTAAGCACTCGTTTTTGTGCATTTGTCAAATCAAAGGGCAAATGATTTTGGAAGAAATCATTAAAATAAGTACCAACAAGCGTAAACGGATGCCCTTTTATTTTATGCTTTCGAATGAGATTTTTGGTTATTAATTGCAATTGAATGTAGAACAATTCCTCAAATTTCAATCGAAACTGCGCTCTTGCAAGCAAATCTTGACTTTTCGGAAAATGAATGTTGAACAAAGCCGTTTTTTTTGGAAGCAACTTCAATTCATCAATCAAATAAGGTGGCAACGTTTCGGCAAAAAGATCTTGCGTTTCTAGAAACAATTGTTGCATCATTTTATTAACAGCACGATTGGTAACTCCTCTATTGGTTAATGTTTCTGTGGAAGGATAAACGGGTTGCAATGCCGAACGCAAACTTTTTTCGTGTTCCGAAAGCAACTCCATTTCTGGATGCGACATGTTGAAAGCGCCGTTAAACGAAGTGCATTTTCCAAAAACAACCATTGGAACGTTGAGTTGTAAACTCTCTTTTATCCACTTAAAACCTTGAAACCATACCAATTCCATTTGACCCGTTTCGTCAGCAAATGTGGCGACTAATCGCTTTTTATTTTTGCCAAATTCAACGGTTTTGATATGTATAATTTTGCCAATAACTTGCAGTTCCGAAGGATTGTTTTGCAATTCATTGATTTTATAATACCGCGTTCTATCGATATACCGATTGGGATAAAAATTAATTAAATCTTGGTATTTAAAAATGCCTAACTCCTTGCGCAACAAATCGCCACGTTGAGGACCAACGCCTTTTAGATATTCGATAGGAGTTTGAAGCAAATGAGACATTCTATAATTATTTTAGAAAACAGCATTTCGAGTCTGTGGACTAGATGCTTTGTTCTTTTAAAAGCGAAGATAGTTTTTTGTTTGGAAATTTGAAATTTTAAAGCTGCAATAAAAATGGTATTTTTGGCAACTAAACAAGCCACTAAAAATGACAACACATCTCGCACTCCTTCGGGGCATCAATGTTTCTGGACATAAAATGATTAAAATGGATCAACTTAAAAAATCTTTGGAAAGCA
>CAIRNC010000403.1 GCA_903879875.1 uncultured Bacteroidota bacterium | reverse complement strand
CTTTGGTTGGAAACGCTATCTTTTCCAACACATCGGTATTGTAACAATGTGGATTATACGACATGGCCTTTGGTTTTAAAGTTTCCTGAGCCTATGCGTATAATTTCAGACTCCGAAAACTGAGTTAAACAAGTTCACCGCATTGCATGGTGATGGAAGAAGAATGAGGAAACTATCCATCAAAATTCAACAGCGATGATGAATTTATATTTAGAAATAGCAAAATTTTATTCGCTAAAATTTTACTGAAACAATGAACATGGGGATGCTTAACGTGTACTACCAAAAATAATACAGCACAAAATTAAAAAATATTTTTTGAAACTACAAAATGGAACAAAAAAAAGCCCTCGACATTCGAGGGCTTTAAAGGTGGTGGAGTCCACCGACCAAATATCGAACTCCATTTACAAAGATATTGATGTTTTGCTGAAACTGAAAGAGTCTTTGGAAGTCATTAACTAATTCAGATTTTACAAACACAAAAGTAAAATATAGAAAAATACAATACTTTGTAATCCTTTCTGAAATATAACTATCTCCAATAGGAGGTATCCTTGTTTTCGGAAAAATAATTGAGGTTACTACCTTTTTCGAAAAAATGACGGATTCAATTATTAACATTTATCTGGACTTGAATAAACGTTCGAAAGAAATAAAGGGTAGTCCGATGAATAAATTAAAAGCATTATATAAGACTTTTTCTATCATGCGTACACTATTGTATTCACAAACATTCCGTCCTGAGTTTGAAGTTTTACGAAGTAAATTCCAGACTGAGGAGCAGAAAACAGATAGTTATAATTTCCTTCCAACTGTTTTTCATTAGAAATCACATCCAGCACTTTTGCCCAAAGCTAATTTTAGATTTCGATAGAAACTTTGGTGGCTGATTTCATTGAATAATAAATGTTATTGTCGGATACATATTGATAACGTTTTATTCACAAAACAATAAAGTTTAGAACGCATATATAAAACGTGTTACGAATAACTTTGTTGTAAGTAAAAATCACATGAAAAGACTTGTATTAATAAATATCATTTTGTTCAGTTCACTGTTTATACAAGCGGGCAATCCGACTGAAAATAGTTCTACATCCTCCGTAATGGTCAATGGTAGAGTGATAGATAAGAGCAGCGGTGATGAAATCGTTGGAGCAGAAATCAAGATTGGCGATAAAACAATTTATTCTGACTTAGAAGGGAAATTTACCACCATCATTGCTACCAACACAAAAGAAATTACCATAAAGTACATTTCATATTTAGACAAGGTTGTACAAATCTATCCTTTTTCCTACAACACCATAGAATTAGAGCTTTCCTCTAAATAAGTGACAACAATCATAAAATAGCTATTTTTCAATACTAGCAGTAGATTCAGGGCATTTGTAAAAACAATTGCGTTACACTTCACTGGGTTCAATGTAAACATAATATTAAGTTTACATAGGCTTGTGTAATTTTGTATTAACAAAAGATTAAAATAACGTTTCTTTAATCAAACTAGTTAATATAAAAACTAAGAAATCATGAGAAAATTAACCACATTAACTGTTGTATTCATAGTGTTTACAATGTGTTTAAGAGCACAAGATGTTACCAATAAAGATGGATTATACTACTCAAATACTGGTAAATTGTACTCTGGAGTTTATACCAATTATAATAATAAAAAGATAAAAACATTTGACCTTACCATTGTTGATGGCAAGGCAATCGGAAAAGTTACCTACTTTTATGATAACGGCTCTGTTAGCGAGACAGGCTCCTTTTTTGACAATGAAAAAAATGGAGAATGGAACAGATTTGATGAAAAGGGTAATAAAACCGCAGTAGCTTTCTATCTAAATGGGAAAAAAGATGGAACATGGACCATTTGGGATTTCAACGGAATAAAAAGATGCGAAATGCACTATGCTGTGGGCGAAAAAACAGGAACATGGAAAATGTGGGACGAGAATGGTCTCCTTTCAAATGAAAAAACCTATAGTCCAATCTAAGAAGACTTATTTCCTAGTTAATTAAAATGAATTAAGATTGAGAAGATTTTAGTTCTTGATTTTGCTTGGACTCTTGTAAAACACGATTCACAATGAGATACAAATACTCAAATGAAATCGGTTTCGAGACATATTGATTTGCACCTGTCGACATTGCGTAAAGCACTTTATAATCATCATTAAGCGCAGTAAGGTAAATGATGGGTGTTTTGTTAAAATTACTTAGCTTTCTAATTTCCTTACAGAACTCAATTCCATCCATATTAGGCATTAAAATATCAGTAATTATTATATCGGGATTGTTTTCAATCGCCTTTCCAAGGCCATCTAGTCCGTTGTGACCTGTAATAACTTCAAAGTTTCTCTTTCTGAAATTGTAAGAAAGAAACTCCAAAATATCAGGTTCATCATCAATCAGTAGTAATTTAGTAGGTTGTTCTAACATATTTGGCAAATGTATAGATCAAAATACACTAGAATATTTTTATAATGTGAAATTCTTGTTAAGAATATATTGAAGACCACAAAGTACCTTTCGCTTTTTACTAATCAATAATATGATTTAAATAATATTATTAATTCCCCTATTTATTAATATAAACCATTGATCGAGAAATGAAATTATCATACATCACTGAAACTGATAATGAAAACTTCATAATAAATTAATGATTTCTTTTTAGACCTCGATTTTTTTTGCATCAAACAAATTGATTGAATACAGCTACAACTAACATAACGCGAAAAGCGTTCATTAAATCAACACTAAGTCTTTTACTATTATTAGTATTCGTAAGGTGGAGTAAGCAAGAATCCTCAATATTCTCAAAAAATAATACAGTAGGCTATCACCTACTATTTCAATTCTCAGGATTTTATTCTGTATTTAAATAATGGATAAACTATAATGGAAACAAAAACAAAAAAGAAAAAAAGATCGATCGACATTCTTGTAATATCAGATGTTCACCTAGGAACCTATGGATGTAGAAGCAAGGAATTATTGAATTACATGAAAAGTGTTAAACCTAAAATGGTAGTACTAAATGGTGATATAATCGATATGTGGCAATTCAGTAAGCGATATTGGCCTAAATCGCATATGCGAATTATACATAAACTTATTAAATGGGTAAGCAAAG
>CAIRNC010000402.1 GCA_903879875.1 uncultured Bacteroidota bacterium | reverse complement strand
GTAATTTCATAAATATTAGACCCTAATCGATCAGATGCAGAGTAATCGCATGGTATGGTTTTACCAATTATAACGTCATCACCTGAAACTTTTGTGCCTTCAGAAATTAGCCCGTCTAAATCTAGTTTTTCATAAGATCCGGCTTTAAATCCGATACAATCCTTTCTTTTAGGAATTTCGATAGATTCTTTTGAACCACCTAGTCTGTTTTTTTCTTCGTCTTTATATGATCTATAAAAAATAGAACGGAATAATCCCCGATCGATAGCATCTTGCGACATAATAAGAGAATCTTCTTGATTATAACCAGTATAGCATGCAATCGCAACTATTGCATTGATGCCACTTGGAAATATTCTAAAATTAGAATAATCGATGGTCTGAGTAACTACTAATGGTTTTTGAGGGTAGTATAATATATGAGCCATGGTATCCATTCTTTGATTAAAATTCAATGAGTAAATTCCAATTGCTTGTTTTCCCATTGCCGATTGGTAAGTATTTCTTGGAGACTGATTGTGATCTGGAAAGGGTATAAGACTTGCACAAACCCCTAGAATTAAAGAAGGGTGTAATTCACAGTGTGTAAAATTAATAAATTTGTTTTTATCATTGCTTTTTCCAATTTCATTTAAAAACATTGCTATAATACACATTTCTTCTTCTTCAGCATCAATAAATTCAACATATCCGTTTCTTTGAAAATCTGAAAAAGCAAGCTTTTTTAAATTTTTTGAATTGTTAGCATTGTGATTTTTTCTAATGCCAATTTCTTCAAAATTATTTTTAATTCCGGCCTGATTATTTTCACTTGGAACAATTACAAACAAAGGCCTAGTTAATCTACCTGAATCAGTGTAGATTCGAAGTTCGTTTTCTCGAAAATCAAGCGTTATGGAAATTTCGTTTCGAATATAACCTATTCTTCTTGATTGACGAAGTGATTTTGCTAATTTATATGGATTTTTATGAATTCCAATCCAACATCCATTCACAAAAATTTTAAAAGAAGAATTAATAACATCCAAACAAACCTCTGTCAAACTTTCTGTATAGTTGTCTTCTAAAAATTCTAAGACTAGATTACTCGGTGAACCAACTGTTATCATCGCGCTAAGCGCTAAATTTTTCACAAGCCCACATGAATGTCCTTCGGGGGTTTCAGCCGGGCAAATCAGCCCCCAATGTGTGTTGTGTAGTTGTCGAGGTTTTGTAAGTTGGCTATTACTACCCCCCGGTGAATTTAATCTTCTTAAGTGACTAATTGTCGACATATAACTTAACCTACTCAAAACTTGACTTACTCCAGTTTTAGATGCTTGTTTATCAGATCCCCAGTTTCCTGTTGCTAAAGCATACAACAATCCGGTTGTTATTAAATTTGATTTAAATACATCAGAGATTTGAAAACTGTATTTTTCATTAAAATTTCTTTTCTGTAAGGTTACACGAAGATCTTTTAAAACTTTTGCCAATAATTGACGAAATAATAAACTTAATAATGGACCTGCTGCATCTAGCCTTTTGTGCCCGTAATGATCTCGATCTTCGATATTTCTTTTTTCAATTTGAGCAGAAAGTAGTTTATTTATTATATACCCAAAAAAAAAGCCTTTTCTTAATTCAAATCCTTGACCAATTCCTACATGAGGAAGAAATTCTTTTTGAAGAATTTCGTATGCATATTTTACCCTAATACCTTGTAAACCTTTTGATACATGTTGTCCTATTGCAGCAAGAGCTGTTTCTTGATCTATTATAGGACTGTTATTTAGAGAAGAAAAAGAAATTGTATTTTTATCGTCTTGAAGAATATATTTTGCAATTTCAATTAATTTGTCATCAAAACTGTCATAGCAAATATACGAAAGAATTTCATTTTCGGTTTCGAAGCCTAATCCTTTGAAAATCCACGTGATAGGTATATCATTTTTAAAATAAGGTAAGATTGCTCGAATATATAAGCCTCCAAGAAAATGTAGAGCTTGCTTTCTGAAGTTGAAACTGGTAGATGTTTTATGTTTCCCTTTTTTTAAATAAGATGTTAAGCAAATTTTAACAGTAAGCATTGAAGGTGCCCATCTTCCAAACTCTGCCACTGAACGGCATTCTGCAAAATACAGAGAACCTCTATTTGTATAAAAAGATAATCTTTCGGATGTTTTTATATTTTCATTTTTTTTAAAGACGTATACGTGATTCCAAGCTAGTTGCTCTTGTGATACTATCACTTTTTCAGATCCATTAATTATAAAATATCCTCCAAAATCGGCTGTACATTCTCCGAGTTTTTCCAAAATACCTGGCAATAGCTTATCAAGAATACAAAACCTTGATTTAATCATAATTGGGATACGACC
>CAIRNC010000401.1 GCA_903879875.1 uncultured Bacteroidota bacterium | reverse complement strand
TGGGAAACTAATTGAAACCCACCAAGTCAACCCAACTGAAGTTGCCAACCTACAAATTGGGAACAACTTTGCTGCAGGTATTTACAACGTAATTGTTTCTCAAGCGAATGAAATGCAAGCCATTCGGTTGATTAGAAAGTAGTCGTCAGTGGTCAGTTTTTAGTGTTCAGTACTTTAGAGATAAGTAAAAAGTAATTGCCAGTACTCTAAAAAAATGAAAAGAAATAAATGGTTTTTTAATTTAATAACAATGTTTTTTTAGTTAAATAGTATAAAATCTATTATTTTATAGCCTTCCTATCCATAGGGAGGCTTTTTTATGTACTAATTAAATAAGTTGGATTTTAATTAAAAAATGTAATAATAAGTTTTGTAAACCTATAAAGTATTAATTCATTTCATCGATGACTAATTTGAATTTTATGGGGTAAAACAATGATTACTTTAACAAGTTTGCTAATTTTTCAGTTAGTTTTTTGCGAGAATATTGTTGTAAACCAACCGCATGCGAATGCAATTTCCCTTCCAAATAAAGAGAGTAGAATTTTAAAATGGTGTTTTTTAAAAGATCTTCCTCATCGTAAGTAACAAAAACGCCCGTGTTTGTATCCTTGATGATAGCCGCAAAATCAGAACCTTGAGGGCCTAAAGCCAAAATAGGCCGTTCTGAAACCATATATTCAAATAATTTACCTGGAATAATGCTCTTTGTTTCTTCGGAATCAATTTCTATTAGTAGTAATACTTGTGATTTTCGTTGGTGTTCTAAAGCTTCTTTATGTGATACATAACCCAAATTAGTTACAAATGCTGAAAGTTGATATGCTTCAATTGTATCCAATATTTCTTGGCTCACAGCACCTATCAATTTTAACTGAAAATTGGAAGCAAATAATTGATTTTCATTTATCAATTCGAGCAAACATTTCCATAAAATTTTAGGATTTCGTTCTGACAAAAAAGACCCAATATGCGCCAAAGTAAACTTTTCATCTAACGTCTGTTTAGTAACATTTTCATTATCGTAACCGTTTGTAATAACTGCTATTGGTTGCGATGTCAAGGCTTCAAACTCTTTTTTAGTTGTATTGCTGGTCACTAAAATCATATCGGCAGTATTCAACACTTGATGCTCTAATTCTTTGTGTTTTTTTTCTGCAAAAGCAGACAGTTTTAAGGCTTTATGATAACCAATTGTTGTCCAAGGATCCCGAAAATCAGCAAACCATCTAACATTAGTTTTATGTTTTAATGCTAAACCTATCAAATGCAAACTGTGTGGTGGTCCTGAAGTTACTATCGTATCAATATTGTGCTCTTTAATATATTTTTCCAAATATTTTACCGATGGTTTTACCCATAAAAAACGGGCGTCAGGAACAAAAATATTCCCGCGTATCCACAACAAAAACTGCTCAATAAATGTTTGCTTTTTTTGATTGGGAATAATTCCAGAACTAATTTTTTTGGTTTTATTTTTGGAGAAAAAAGAAGCCAATTGATAGGGCTCAAAAATGGGTTGCTTTAAAATAATTACTTCATCAGAAACTTCTGAAATCAAGGCTTCATCAACAATTGGATAAGTAGGATTTTCTGGAATATAAACAATCGGTTGAATGCCGAAATCAGGTAAATATTTCACAAACTTCAGCCAACGTTGAACGCCAGGTCCTCCTGCTGGAGGCCAATAATAGGTAATTATGAGAAGTTTTTTTTTATAAAAATTGTTAATTTATGAAGAATTAATTATTAAAAAAAAATAATTTATTTTTATTTTATA
>CAIRNC010000400.1 GCA_903879875.1 uncultured Bacteroidota bacterium | reverse complement strand
TGTCTTTGCTAAGCATTGGTTTTGTTTATTGGTTCCTAAAACAAATTTACTTAACCTTTGCTTTGCTTTTTTATCACTTTTAACTAGCAACTTGAATTAATTAAAATTAAATTAATTTAAATATAACATCAATTCAGTTTATTTTAATTGATTTGATGTTTAAAACGATATCTTTTCGTTTTAGAAAGATAGATTGAATGTTACATTTAACCTTCCCAGTATTACATTCAACCTTCCAATTGTTACATTTAACCTACTGAATGCTACAATGAACCTACCAAATGCTACATTGCATTTACTGAATACTACATTTCAACTACTGACAGTTACATTCAATTTAAAAAGTGCTTTTGGTATGTTTTTTAGTCCTTTTTTATTGCTTTACAAAAAAAAGATTACCTCTAATAGCTATATTTTATAAAAAAGAAGAACTTTGCACGCTTTTTAGCGAAGTCTATACCTATAAATACCATGAAAAAGAAAATAGAAATTCTGGCTCCAGCCAAAGATTTAATTGGCGGAATTGCTGCTATCAATAGTGGTGCCGATGCGGTGTATATTGGTGCACCTCAATTTGGTGCGCGCTCTAATGCTACCAATTCTATTGAAGATGTGGCTGCTTTGGTGCAATATGCACATTTGTTCAATGCCCAAGTTTTTGTGGTTATTAACACTATTTTGTATGATAACGAACTCGAAACTTGCCGAAAACTAATTTGGGAATTGTATGATATTGGTGTCGATGCGCTGATTGTTCAAGACATGGCGATAATGGAAATGGACTTACCTCCTATCGTTTTGCACGCCAGTACACAAGCCAATAATCGGGATGCCGATAAGATAAAATTCTTGAAAGAGGCGGGAATGAAACGGGTGGTTTTGGCTCGTGAATTGAATTTGCATCAAATAAAAGCAATCAGCGAAGCAACCGATGTTGAATTGGAATTTTTTGTAACAGGTGCTTTGTGCGTTTCCTTCAGTGGCAATTGTTACATGAGTGTTGCCAATGGCGAACGCTCTGCTAACAGGGGTTCGTGTGCCCAAAACTGCCGTTTGCCCTACAATTTAATTGATGGAAATGGCGATACTTTAATCAAAAACAGCCATTTGCTTTCGATAAAAGACTTTGATGTTTCTGACCAAATTCCTAATCTGATTGAAGCGGGAATTTGTTCATTTAAAATTGAAGGGCGATTGAAAGATATTGTTTATGTCAAAAATAATGTGTCGTTTTTGCGTCAAAAATTAGATGATTTTTTAGAAAAAAATAGCGACAAATACACTAAAGCCTCTTCTGGAAAATGTACTTTCACTTTCGAATCTTCATTAGATAGAAGTTTCAATCGAGGCTATACCGATTATTTTGTAAACGAACGCCATCAATCGATTGGTTCTTGGGAAAGTCCAAAATCGAAAGGACAGTATATTGGAAAATTGATTCAAACCGTTGGAAATTCTTATGAAATTGAGAATGGAGAAATCTTAAATAACGGTGATGGATTGTGTTTTATCAATGAAAATAATGAAGCCGACGGCATTTATGTCAACCGAGCCGAAAATGGTTTTGTTTATCCCAATGTGTTGAAAGAAATCAAGCCAGGCACTTTTATCTACAGAAATAATGATGCTGCTTTCATCAAAATTGTGGAGCGAGAAGACAGTGCGGTTCGAAAAATAAGTACCACATTATTGTTAACCGAAACGGAAAATGGATTTGAATTAACCGCTACGGATGAAGATGGAAATGTAAGCATTGTAACTCTAGTTCATCCAAAAGAGCTTACCAAAAATAACGAATCGATTGCAGAAAATTTCAAAATAAATTTAGCCAAAACAGGGTTTACCCCATATTCTGCTGATGAAATTGTGATTCAATTTTCAGAAAATTGGTTTCTTCCTATTTCAAAAATCAATGAAATGCGACGAACGGTTTATGAGCAATTATCGAAAATTCGTTTGGAGAATTACCATCGTCATGAACAACAAATCGTAAAAACATCCCATCCTTATCCTGAAGAAAAACTGGATTTTATGTACAATGTAGCCAATAAAATGGCACGAAAATTTTACGAACGCCATGGAGTAACCGAAATCGAAAAAGCTTTTGAATTGCAATGGGATCCTGGAAAATCACGCGTGATGACGACCAAATATTGCATCAAATATGAATTGGAAAAATGCCCAAAATACCACAAAGATACGTTGGG
>CAIRNC010000399.1 GCA_903879875.1 uncultured Bacteroidota bacterium | reverse complement strand
TTGCCAAAAATATAAAATCGATGAAAAAAGTATTCGGAATCCTTTTCCTCCTAACACTAAGTGTTGCTTGCGAAAAAAAAGAATCAAATAAAAACCTTCACATTACTGGAAATGTAAACGGACTAAAAGAAGGGACTTTGTATATTCAACGCATTGTTGACACGAGTTTGGTCGTTATCGATTCTATAAAAATTGATGGTGATTCTCATTTTCAATCGGATTTTGATATCAAATCGCCCGAAATGCTTTACTTGGCTTTGAACCGTGGCACTACCAATTCTATGGATAATACTATTTTGTTTTTTGCCGAACCAGGTAACATTCATATCGAAACCGATTTGGATTATTTTTATGCTAAAGCAAAAATTACAGGCTCAAAAAACCAAGAGTTGTATGAAATGTATAGAAAAATTAATGCACAATTCAACGAACAAGAATTGAACTTAACCGAAGCGCAATTTAAAGCCTTTAAGTCCAAAAATCAAAGCTCATTAGATAGTATCGACAAGGTTCAAAGTATAATGCTAAAAAGAAAATATTTGTTTGCAGTGAATTTTGCAGTCAACAATCGAAATTATGAAGTGAGTCCTTACATCGCTTTGTCTGAGATTAGTAATGTCAACCTAAAGTTTTTAGATACCATTCAAAAAGCCATGACTCCAAAAGTAGCGAAGTCGCTTTACGGGAAAAAATTAACCGCTTTTTTTAACGAAAGAAAAAAAGCGGAATAAGAAGTTTTATTAAGTTTCTAATTTATACCAAATTGTGTTGTTGAGAGAACTAACGAACTCACATAATCAACAATTACACTTGAATTACACCTAAATTGAATTTCTTTTCTATAGGCGAATGATTGGCTGCTTCAATCCCCATTGAAATCCATGTACGCGTGTCTAAAGGGTCAATAATTGCATCAGTCCAAAGTCTTGATGCCGCATAATAAGGTGAAACTTGTTCGTCGTATCGTGCTTTTATTTTATCAAAAAGTGCTTGTTCTTTGGCTTCGTCAATAATTTCACCTTTGGCTTTTAATGAAGATGCTTCAATTTGCGCTAATACTTTGGCTGCTTGTGTGCCACCCATTACGGCAAGTTCAGCACTTGGCCAAGCAAAAATAAGTCTAGGATCGTAGGCTTTTCCACACATGGCATAATTGCCTGCACCATAAGAGTTACCTACAATAACGGTGAATTTTGGCACTACCGAATTTGAAACCGCATTAACCATTTTGGCACCATCTTTAATGATTCCACCGTGTTCCGACTTACTTCCCACCATAAATCCAGTTACATCTTGTATAAAAACCAATGGAATTTTCTTTTGGTTGCAATTGGCAATGAATCGAGTGGCTTTGTCAGCGGAGTCGGAGTAGATGGCACCACCAAATTGCATTTCGCCTTTGGCGGTTTTGACCACTTTTCTTTGATTGGCAACAATTCCTACTGCCCAACCATCAATTCTAGCATAAGCAGTAATTAGTGTTTTGCCATAATCTCCTTTATATTCATCGAACTCAGAGTTATCAACCAATCGATTGATGATGTCATACATATCATATTGCT
>CAIRNC010000398.1 GCA_903879875.1 uncultured Bacteroidota bacterium | reverse complement strand
ATTTCAAAAAAATGAAAAATGTTAACAAAAGCGTTTGCCTCATTTTATTTTAAAAGTAATTTTGATTTTATTTTGGGCATTTTCAGCTTTATTATTTTTAAGAATTTTAAAAAAATCAATCCATTTTATAAAAAACCGATTCCAACTATTACTTGTTTTTTTAAATTTAAAGTTACATTTGTACTCTAAATTATTTTATTATGTCAACTACAATTGAAAAAATTAAATGCCTAATTATAGGTTCTGGACCAGCAGGTTATACTGCTGCAATATATGCTTCAAGAGCAAATTTAAATCCTGTTTTATATCAAGGAACACAGCCTGGAGGTCAATTGACTACAACTAATGAAGTCGAAAATTTTCCAGGATATGTAGATGGCGTTACTGGCCCTGAAATGATGGTGCAATTACAAGCACAAGCACAACGTTTCGGTACTGATGTTAGAGATGGATGGGCTACAAAAGTAGATTTTTCAGGATCAATTCATAAAGTATGGATAAATGATTCGATAGAATTGCATTGTGAAACGGTTATCATTTCTACCGGAGCATCTGCCAAATATTTGGGTTTGGAATCGGAACAGCATTATCTTAAAACAGGCGGAGGAGTTTCTGCTTGCGCTATATGTGATGGTTTTTTCTACAGAAACCAAGAAGTTGTAATAGTAGGAGCAGGAGATTCTGCTTGCGAAGAAGCGCATTATTTATCGAAATTATGTAAAAAAGTGACGATGCTGGTTCGAAGCGAAAATTTTAGAGCCTCTAAAATTATGGAAGCTCGTGTTCGTAAAACAGAAAATATTAGTATTTTAATGAACCACGATACAGTAGAAATTTTAGGTGATGGTCAAGTAGTTAATGGGGTAAAGGCAAAAAACAAAACTACTGGCGATATTTTTGATATTCCTGCCACTGGATTTTTTGCAGCAATAGGACACAAACCCAACACCGATATTTTCAAGGACTTTCTTAATTTAGAAGAAACAGGCTATATTGTAAATGTTCCCGGAACGTCTAAAACGAATGTGTCTGGAGTTTTTGTAGCTGGCGATGCTGCGGATCATGTTTACAGACAAGCAATTACCGCTGCAGGAACAGGTTGTATGGCCGCTTTGGATGCTGAAAGATACTTAGCTTCTTTAGATTAATGAAAAAATAAATTAAAAACCAACCGCTTTATCATCACCTCTTTTGTCTGCGCCGCCTTCTAAGTTATGGTTCGGCAAAAGCAATATGGCATCGACTTTACCTAGAACAGGCGCATTTTTTTCGTTTATGATATAGCCTTTCTGTTTAAGATTATCCAAAATGGAATTTGAAAATCCAAAAGGTTCAAACAAAATTTCGTCGGGCAACCATTGATGATGAAAACGAGGTGCATTAACGGCAGCTTGCATGGACATATTAAATTCGTAAACGTTCAATATTGTTTGCAAAACGGATGTAATAATGGTAGAACCTCCAGGAGAACCTAAAACCATAAAAAGTTGATTGTCTTTTTCGACAATTGTAGGTGTCATCGAGCTTAGCATTCGCTTTTCGGGTGCTATGGCATTGGCATTTGCTCCAATCAAACCGTAGGCATTTGCCACTCCCGCTTTGGCACTAAAATCATCCATTTCATTGTTGAAAAAGAATCCCAATTCCTCATTATATAATTTGGAACCATAAGCACCATTTAGAGTTGTAGTCACCGAAACAGCGTTTCCAAAAGGGTCAACAATGGAGTAATGTGTGGTTTCATTGCTCTCTGAAATTTTAATATTTCCATGCGACACCGCTGTTGATAAGGTAGCTTTATTCCAGTCAAAAGTTGCCATGCGCTGTTTGATATAAGCACTATTTAGCATTTCTTCTTTAGGAATTTTTACAAAATCGGGATCTCCTAAAAAGTAGTTTCTGTCGGCATAAGCACGTCGTTCTGCTTCTGTAAGTAATTGAATGTATTGTGCTGAATTTTGACCATATTCGGATAATGGAAAAGGCTCAATACTTTTCATAATTTGTTCTAAAGTAATCCCTCCGCTCGAAGGTGGCCCCATTGTGATAATATTCAAGTTTTTGTATTTGAAAGAAATTGGAGTGCGCCATTTGACATCGTATTTGGATAAATCTTCCATTGTAATAATACCCCCGTTTTTATTTATAAAAGCAACCATTTTTCTAGCAGTTTCTCCTTTGTAAAATTCAGCTCTGCCATTTTTCATAATTCGGGTTAATGTTTCAGCAAGAGCATTGTATTTAATAGTATCACCTACTTTGTAATTATGTGCATAAAGTGTTTTATCACCACTTATTTTTACAATATCGTCATGATACTTTTTGAGTTGCATTTCTTGTTTTTCGGTTACAATAATTCCTTTTTTTGCCAAAGCAATAACGGGTTTCATTATGGTTTTCATAGATAATTTGCCGAATTTTTCATGTACAGCAAAAATTCCAGCTATGGTTCCAGGAACACCAATGGATAGTGCACCATCAGTACTCAATTTTGGAATTACATTTCCGTTAGCGTCCAAATACATGTCTTTCTTTGCTTTCAAAGGTGCTTTTTCTCGATAATCTAAAGAGCCAATTTCGCCATTTTTTTTTCGGTACACCATAAATCCGCCACCACCTATATTACCTGCATAAGGATAAGAAACGGCTAATGCCAATTCTGTTGCGACCATAGCATCAAAGGCATTTCCTCCTTTTTTCATGATTTCAATTCCAATTTCTGAGGCTTCCTCACGAGCTGAAACAACCATGGCTTTCGAGCTAATTAATCCCGTTTGGGCATTTAGTAAAACGGAGGTAAATAATAAGAGATGAAATACAAATTTTTTCATAGTTCAATTAGTTTTTGAGATGAAAACGCCTGTAATTCTTGAAAAAATTGTGTGAATTCGATTTCAAATTCAATGTAAAAGGCTTTTAATTCTGTTACCGAATGATGCATTTTGGAGTCATATTTTATGCGTTTGTCCATTTGAGCTAAAATTCGTTCAATTCCATCAATGGATTTATAACTCACCAACCAATTTTGTTCTATCATATAAGGCAGAATTTGTTGTGCTTTTTCGCTCAAAATAGCCCGATTATCAAGCATGGAATTATAAAAATTTTGTACATAATCTTCTAAATTTTCATCAGAATAACTAGCCCAATTCTTAGCTAAAAAATGATCGTAAAATACATCTACAATTACTCCAGAATAATGATGATAATTCGCATGTAGTCGCTTTGTACTTTGTCTGAAAACAGGATGTGCATCCGTAAAAGTATCAATAGCTCGATGTAAAACGATTCCTTTTTGAATCATTAAGGGATAATTTTCATATTGGTTTCCTCTTATGGTATCGGCCATAAAATTGCCAATCTTAATAAAATCATTGTTTCCTGAAAGATAGATATGTGCTAAAAAATTCATGTGCACAATTTAGGAAAGAATACTATAATTTCAATTTTTAATTTACTTTTTTATAACTCCAAACGGCAAAAGAGTTGATGACAACCGCATAACCTAAAATTATTAAAAAATGGATTTTAATATCCGAAAAGCCAGCTCCTTTGAGTAAAACCATTCGCATCACTTCAACAAAATATCGAATTGGATTAACCAATGTTAAATTTTGAGCCCATTGTGGCATACTTTCAATAGGCGTAAATAAGCCGCTCATTAAGATGAAAATTACCGTAAAAAACCACGCGATAAACATCGCTTGTTGCTGTGTTTCGGTGTGGTTGGAAATGTATAATCCGATACCCAATATTACAATCAAATAGATAGCTGTAAATAGATAAATCACTCCAATATTACCAAGCATGGGCACATTAAAAACGACTTTTGCGATGATGAATCCAACAGTTAAAATGACCAATCCCAAAACCCAAAACGGAAATAATTTTCCGATTATAAACTGATGCTTTTTTATTGGAGTTACGTTGATTTGTTCTAAAGTTCCCAATTCTTTTTCCCGAACAATGTTCATCGATGACAGAAACAAGGTTAGCATGGTGACCAGTAAAACCAATATTCCGGGTACCATAAAGGTTTTATAATTTAAAGTGTTATTGTACCAAAACGACGGAATAGTAACAATATTTTGAGGTTTAACCATTGTTCCGTCGCTATATTGCGAGCTTTTGGTTTGAATGGTTTGATTATAATTATTAATAATTTGAGTAATATAAACATTAGTTACACCCGCAGATGCCCCATCGATAGCGTTGATACTAACGGATAGTTGCGTTGATTTTTCTTTGATTAAATTACTTTCAAAATGAATGGGTATTTCGAGTATAACATCGACAGTTCCTTTTTGCATTTCGAGTGTAGCTTCCTTTTTTGAAGCGAAATTTTGAATGATATTGAAATAACTAGAAGCTTTAAATTTTGAAACTAATTCTCTTGAAGCCGATGAATTATCATGGTCTATGTAAGAAAACTTGATGTTTTTCACTTCAAAACTAGCTGCGTTTGAGAGTATCAATAATTGAATTAGCGGTAATACAAAGATAATTGGCAACATACCTTTGTTTCTGAAAATTTGCTTGAACTCTTTTTGAATAATGAATAATATTGTTTTCATAATTGGACCACGAATAACGTGGATTGAACTAATTTACATTGATTTTTTATTTTATTATTGTCATTGCTATTGTCATTGCCATTGTTTATTCCAACCTTATTTTGTATTTTTTGATGCTTAATGTGATAAAGAACGCCGTCATTCCAATCAAAATTAAAGTTTCTTTCCAAATCACGTTTAGGCTTGCTCCTTTGAGTAAAACGGCTTTTATGATGATTATAAACCATTTTGCAGGAATAAAATTGCTAATAATTTGCATAGGCAAAGGCATGCTCGAAATGGGAAAAATAAAACCAGAGAGTATAATTACTGGAAGCATAAGTCCAAATAAGGATATCATCATGGCGGTTTGTTGCGAATTGGAAACTGTTGAGATTAATATACCTAATGAAAGTGCTGAAATAATGAACAAAACACTTTCAAAAGCGAGCAAAAATAGACTTCCTTCAATTGGCATTTTGAATACAAAAAAACCTAAAAGTAAAATAATAGTCGCATTAATTATAGATAGAAAAATATACGGAAATACTTTTCCGATAATGACTTGAAAGGGTTTTATGGGAGAAACCAATAATACTTCCATAGTGCCCAATTCTTTTTCACGAGTGATAGAAATAGAGGTCATCATAGCAGAAACAAGCATTAAAATGATGGTCATAACTCCTGGAACGAAAGTAAAAACACTTTTCATTTCGGGATTATAATAAAGTTGGGTTTGGGTTTCTAGTTGATAGTTTGGCTTGTTGTTTTTATTGATTTCTAGTGTGTAATTTTGCAGTATTGCATTGACATAATTGGTTATGGTGTTGGCAATATTGGGGTCGGTAGCATCTGTAATTACTTGTACTTTCGCTTGTTTTTGATTCTGAATGTTTTTAATGAAATCTTTTTCAAAAACAAGAACTGCTTTTACTTTTCCTTTTTTAAAAACACTTTCTATTTGAGTTTCATTCGTGATTTCTTGGTCGATATTAAAATACTTGGAAGCATTAATTTTGTTGATTATTTTTTGAGTTTCCGTATCTTTAGATTTGTCGAAAATGGCAATATTCACATTATTAATTTCGTTGGTAATAGCAAAACCAAACAGCATAATTTGGGCAATTGGCATTCCAAAAAGGATAAACATCGTTCGTTTATCACGAAAAATGTGATAAAATTCTTTGGCTACAAAACCGATAAATCTTTTCATATTTAATAAGGTATTAGGCAATAGTAAAAAGGCATTAGTTGGGAAACTTTTGGCTTATGGCTATTGACTTATTACTATTCAACATTTCGAGCTAATTTCAAAAATACTTCGTTCATGGAAGCGACATTATACTTTTCTTTTAATTTTTTAGGAGTGTCAAGCGCTTCTATAACACCTTCGACCATTATGGAAACTCGGTCACAATATTCGGCTTCGTCCATATAATGCGTGGTTACAAAAATGGTGGTTCCTTTGCTGGCTTCGGCATAAATCATTTCCCAAAATTGGCGTCGAGTTATGGGATCTACTCCTCCCGTTGGTTCATCCAGAAATACGATTTTTGGTTCGTGTAATAAGGCAACTGAAAAAGATAATTTCTGTTTCCAACCTAATGGTAATGCACCAACCAAACTGTTCGCAACTTCCTCTAAACCCAATTCCTTGATGAGAATTTCGGTTTTTATTTTTATTTCAGCTCTTGATAATCCATAAATTCCACCAAAAAAAGTAATGTTTTCTTTTATTGTTAAATCGTCATACATCGAAAATTTTTGACTCATATATCCAATACTTTTTTTGACCATTTCGGCATTTGTTTTTACATCAAAACCAGCAACTAAAGCTTCGCCAGAAGTAGGATTTGAAATTCCAATAAGCATTTTCATAGCCGTAGTTTTTCCAGCACCATTTGCCCCTAAAAACCCAAAAATCTCCCCTTTATACACCTCAAATGAAATACTTTTCACGGCAGTGAAATCGCCAAATTGTTTGGTTAAATTTTGTACTTGTATTATTTTTTCTTGATTCAAAATAATTTATTTAATTGCAATTAAATCCATAAAAATATCTTCAATGGTTGGATTTGTTTTATTAATTTCAATTTCAGTATGGTCTTTTTCTACTAAATATTTTTGTAAGTCATTTGGACTAAAAGCGGCATTTGTATCAATATAATGAATGAATTCTCCAAAGGCATAAGTACTGTATTGACTTGGATAATTTTTCAAATCCAGAATCAATTGGTGCATATTTTTAGTTTTAATGTCATAAATTATTTTATCATAATTAGAAATGATAGTTGCGGGTGCATCAATTTTCAAAATACGTCCTTTTTGAATTAAAGCGATTCGATCACATAAAGCGGCTTCGTCCATATAGGGTGTCGATACTAAAATCGAGATTCCTTTTTGTTGCAAACGTTTGAGCATTTGCCAAAATTCTTTTCTTGATACGGGATCAACTCCAGTAGTTGGTTCGTCTAAAAATAATACTTTAGGAGCATGAATTAGTGCGCAGCATAACGCCAATTTTTGTTTCATTCCGCCCGAAAGTGCTCCAGCTCTTCTAGTTTTGAAAGGTTCAATTTGAATGTAGATGTCTTTTATTAAATCGTAATTTTCTTCGATTGTTGTACCAAAAAGGGTAGCAAAGAATTTCAAATTTTCTTCGACTGTCAAATCTTGATACAACGAAAACTTCCCAGGCATATAACCCACGGAATTCCGAATAGCTTTATAATCTTTTACAACATCATAATTTGAAACCGTTGCCGAACCTTCATTGGCAAGTAAAAGCGTTGTCAGAATCCTAAAAATCGTAGTTTTTCCAGCGCCATCAGGACCAATTAATCCAAATAATTCTCCTTCATTTACATGAAATGAAACATCATCTACCGCTTGTAGTTTTTTAAAGGATTTGGATATGTTTTGGACTTTTATACTCATAATTTTAGTGATTAGTGATAAGTAATTAGTGAATAGTTTTCAGACCGCAAAGGCTAATCACTATTCACTAATTACTAATCACTTATTTTATCCACATTTCAGCAGGCATTCCAATTTTCAAAGCACCATCATTTTTCACTTTCACTTTCACAGCATAGACTAGATTTACGCGTTCTTCTTTGGTTTGAATGATTTTTGGAGTGAATTCTGCAGCAGTCGAAATCCAAGAAATGGTTCCAGAATAGGATTTCATAGCTTCTGTTCCATCTACTTTTATAGTCACTTTTTGACCCATTTTTATTTCTGATAATTGTTTTTCAGAAATATAAACGCGCAATTCCATCTCTGAAATATCGGCAATTTTGTACAATGGTTTTCCAAAAGCAGTGACTTCATTTGGTTCTGTATATTTAGTCAAAACGGTTCCTTTGATTGGATTAATAATTTTACTTTTTTCTATTTGATCATTAATCTTAGCAATTTGAACATCAACGGATTTTATATCACTAATTATTGGTGCATTTTGAGTTCCAACGCTTTTTATTTGTTCTTCAATGACTTTTACTTTTCCATCAATTTCGTCCACTTGACGCTTGGTTGCAGCATTTTCAGCAAACATATTATGGATGCGATTGCTTTCCATTTTTGCAGTTTTCAATTGTTCTTGCAACACATTTTTTTGTGATAAAACGTTAGCCGATTTAGAAGAAATAGTATTTTTGGAAGCTATTAATTGTTGTTTGGTAAAATGTAATTGCGTGGTATCTATAAGACCAACTTGGGTTTGTGGTTCTAAAATATCGCCTTCTTCCACTTTTAGAAAATCGATTTTTCCATTGGATTCAGAGGAAATAGTGATTTCTGTAGCTTCAAAATTTCCGTAACCATCTGCTTTATCCTTGCTTTTATTACAAGAAATTAAACTGGTTAAAAGTAAAAATGTGAT
>CAIRNC010000397.1 GCA_903879875.1 uncultured Bacteroidota bacterium | reverse complement strand
TCTACCGCCGAAGACGTGGGAACCACCACTCCGGATATGGATTTAATTCGTGAAGTAACGCCGTATGTCACGGGTATCTCCGAAGCCAAAGGTGGTTTGGGAAATCCATCACCGGTTACAGCCTATGGGGTGTATATGGGCATGAAAGCGGCCGCCAACTACCAATTTGGTTCTGAGAATTTAGCCGGTAAAAAAGTGATGGTTCAAGGAATTGGCCACGTGGGAGAAACCTTGGTGATGCACTTGGTGCAAGAAGGCGCCGAGGTGCAAATTACTGACATCAACGAAGAGCGTCTCAGTGAATTGCAAGCCAAATATGGTGTAACCATTTTCCGTGGAGATGATTTGTATGCCGCCGATGTAGACATTTATGCGCCTTGTGCCTTGGGCGCCACCATTAATGACGATACAGTATATAAACTGAAAGCTAAAGTAATTGCCGGTGCTGCCAACAATCAATTGGCCAATGAGCAAGTTCACGGCAAAATTTTGCAAGAACGCGGAATTTTATACGCCCCCGATTTTTTGATTAATGCAGGTGGAATTATTAACGTATACGGCGAAATTGCGGGCTACGGAAAAGAAGAAGCCTTGCGCAGAACCGAAAACATCTACAATACAACCTTAGAAATATTCAGTTTGGCGGCTGCACAGCATAAAACCACTTACCAAGCGGCCTTATGGTTGGCCGAAAACCGAATTGCCGAAAAGAAAAAAGAAACAGCCAAATAATTTTTGGTTGTTTTTTTTATTGTTATTTTCGCCCCGCGTTTCAACTATTGAGCGCGTAAATTATAAAGTTCTTACCCGTGTTAAACAGAAGACATATCCGTGTTAAAGTGATGCAATCCATTTATGCCATGCATCAAAGTTGTTCAGATAATCTTGAAAAAGAAGAAAAATTTCTTTTTTATAGTATTGATAATGTCCAAGATTTATATCTGATTATGCTTTCTAGCTTAATTGAAATTAAAAAAGCAGAAGAATTATTTTTAGAAAAATCAAGCCAAAAGCACTTATCTACAAAAGAAGAACGTCAGCCAAATAAAAAGTTTGTCAATAATAAAATTCTTGAAATGCTTTCTGAAAACAATTCCATCGGAATGGCATTAGAAGACAGAAAAATAAACCATTGGGAACTCAACGAAAGCTATATTCAAATTCTTTTAAATGCCATTAAAAACAGTGATTTATACGAAAAGTATATGTCAAATGAAGATAATGAATTTGAAGAAGATAAAACATTTATTGAAGATGTTTTCACAGAAATAATTGTTCCTAACGAAAAATTATACGAATATCTCGAAGATAATAAGCTTACCTGGATTGATGATATTCCTCTTGTAAACACTCATATTATCAAACAATTAAAAGCAATAAAAGCTAAAGATAATGTTGATACTTTTAAAGTTGCTAAACTTTATAAGGATACAGAAGACAAAGAATATGTTACCCATCTTTTTAGAAAAACCGTTTTAAACGAATCGGAATTGGCTAAAGAATTTGTAGACAAAACACCCAATTGGGATAGCGAACGAATTGCCGAAATCGATACTATTGTTTTAAAAATGGCTATTTGCGAACTTTTGAAATTTCCATCTATTCCTGCAAAAGTGACTATTAATGAATATCTTGAAATTGTCAAAGAATATTCAACTCCAAAAAGCAGCATTTTTATTAATGGAATTTTAGATAATTTGGTAAAAGAATTTAAAACTAATAATAAATTAATTAAAGTCGGTCGAGGCTTGATGTAAAATAAATAATTAAACTTTTAAAAATTTGAACTATGGAAAAATATATGAATTTTCTACCTTACGTAGCTATGTTAGCGGTGTTTTACTTTTTGATGATTCGCCCACAACAAAAAAGAGCAAAAACAGAAAAAGAATTTGAAAACAGTCTTAAAGTAGGTGATAAAATCATAACCAAAAGCGGTATTCATGGAAAAATAGCTGAACTTTCTGAAACTACAATAGTGATTGAAACGATGTCAGGAAAGTTAAAGATGGAACGTTCTGCTATTTCTATGGAAATGAGTTCAAAATTAAATGCAGTAGTTGCAAAAAAATAAACCTAAAGTATTTTATTAAAAGAAAAGGCTACCAAATATTTTTTTGGTAGCCTTTTCCTTTTTTAAATAAAGTCGTAATTCTTATTGTTTAGGCTTCATTTCTTTTTCAATCATGTCGTAAAACTCATCGATTTTTGGTAATACTACAATTCGAGTTCTGCGGTTTTTAGCTCTATTATCGGCACTATTATTATCAACCAATGGAATAAATTGACTTCTTCCAGCTGCAATTAATTGTGAAGGATTTACCTTTAATTCTTTTGTTAAAACTCTAATAATTGCTGTAGAACGTTTTACGCTAAGATCCCAATTGTCTAACAAAATCCCATTTCCAGTAAAAGGCACATTATCGGTATGCCCTTCAACCATACACTCAAAAGTAGGTTTGTCATTAATTACTTTGGCTACTTTAGCTAAAACTTCTTTTGCTTTATCACTTACCAAATAACTACCGCTTTTAAACAATAATTTATCGGCAATAGATATAAATACAACCCCTTTTTCAACATTTACTTCAATATCTGGATCAGAAATTCCAACTGAACTTTTTAAACTCGTCACCAAAGCGAGCGTTACGCTATCTTTTTTTGTCAAAGCATCTTGCATACGGGTGATTTTCAAATCTTTTTCCTTAATTGTTTCAAGTGCTTTTTCAATATTTTGAGCACCTTTGGTTGACAATGTGGTCATATTTCCCATATTGCTTATCAAATCGGTATTGTTTTTTTTCAAAAAATCAACTTGTTCTTGTAAACTCGATTTGTCTTTAAAAAGTGCCTCTTTGTCGGTCAAACACGAGTTTAATTTTACTGTGGCCGAATTCAATAAATCTTGAATTTCTTTATTTTTGTTCTCCAAATCAGCAATTTTCTTTTTCGAACCACAAGAAGTAGTTAATAAAGCAACCAATGAAAGGGCTAAAATGATTTTTTTCATACAATGATTTTAAAATATTTATAAAAATTAAATTTCAAATAGGATGCAACATCTTGTGAACTATTGTTGCAAACTTTACTTTAAGTTTTCAAAAACCTTGCCATTATTGATAAAATACTGATAAACGATACTTTTTTGATTAAAATAATTTTTCTTTTGTATCGTATCTCGCTTTTTATAATTAGTG
>CAIRNC010000396.1 GCA_903879875.1 uncultured Bacteroidota bacterium | reverse complement strand
TTTTACCAAATGCGAAGGCAGTTGTGTCAATCCTGATTTTACAAACTCATTAACGCCATCCGCATATTCGGTACTTGACAACGACATTTGTTGCACAATGTCAAAATTAACAACATTAATAACCACTTCGCGAGTGGCTTCTGCATTGTGCAAAGTGTGTTTGTTGGTGTTATCACGAACACGACGTGCTGGCGAAAAAATGAGTATCGGTGGGTTGGCACTAAAGACATTAAAAAAACTAAATGGCGAAAGATTGGGTTTACCATTTTTATCCATTGTGCTAGCAAAAGCAATAGGGCGAGGACCAACAGCACTTTGCAAATACCCTTGTAATTTACCTGGAGATAGCTCCTTAGGTTCAATGCTAATCATAGTATTTCGATTTTAAACAAAAGTAGGAAATTGAAATTAGATTGTTGAATTTTACAAAAGGTTTCTTGACCAAATGATTCCCTAGCCCCGATGGAAGGGAAAATCCTTTTTGAACGCTTTTTCAGCGGGCAAAAAGATTGGAATGACAGCGGGAATAGCTCCTGATAAATCAATAAAAAATTCTTATTTTTGCGGGAAATTAATCTTATTATGATACAAAATCCAACCCGATATACCATCACGGCGGCGCTGCCTTACACCAACGGACCTATTCACATTGGGCATTTGGCGGGTGTTTATGTGCCTTCGGATATTTATGCGCGCTATTTGCGATTGCAAGGAAGAGATGTTGCCTTTGTTTGTGGTAGCGATGAGCACGGAGTAGCCATTTCGATGAAAGCCAAAAAAGAGGGCAGTACGCCGCAACAAGTTATCGATAAATATGATGCAATTATTCGGCAATCGTTTCTAGATTTTGGGATTTCGTTTGATAATTATTCTCGAACTTCTTCTAAAATTCATCATGATACGGCTTCGGAATTTTTCAAAAAATTATACAACAACGGCGATTTCATTGAAGAAGTAACCGATCAATTATACGATGCCAAAGCCGATCAGTTTCTTGCTGACCGTTTTGTGATGGGAACTTGCCCGAAATGTGGCAATGAAGAAGCTTATGGTGATCAATGTGAAAAATGCGGTTCGACCTTAAACGCCACCGATTTGATTAATCCAAAATCGACCATTACGGGCGAAACGCCAATTATGAAATCGACCAAACATTGGTTTTTACCTTTAGACCGATACCAAGATTTCTTGAAAGAATGGATTTTGGTGGGTCATGCTAAAGATTGGAAAACAAACGTTTTGGGACAAGTAAAATCCTGGTTGGACGACGGATTAAAACCGCGTGCCGTAACCAGAGATTTAGATTGGGGCATTGATGTTCCCGTTGCAGGTGCCGAAGGAAAGAAATTGTATGTGTGGTTTGATGCGCCAATTGGTTATATTTCGGCAACCAAAGAATGGGCGGAGCGAGTAGGGAAAAATTGGGAAGATTATTGGAAAAAAGAAGATACTAAACTGGTTCACTTTATCGGAAAAGACAATATTGTATTTCATTGCATCATTTTCCCAGCCATGTTGAAAGCCGAAGGCAGCTATATTTTGCCAGATAATGTGCCTGCTAATGAGTTTTTGAATTTAGAAGGCAATAAATTATCTACTTCTAAAAACTGGGCGGTTTGGTTGCACGAATATTTACTAGATTTCCCTGACAAACAAGATGTTTTGCGTTATGCCTTGACAGCTAATGCACCCGAAACCAAAGACAATGACTTTACTTGGAAAGATTTTCAGGCTCGAAATAATAATGAATTGGCGGCTATTTTTGGAAATTTCATCAATAGAGTGGTGGTTTTAACGCATAAATATTACAATGGAATTGTTCCTCAACCCAATGAATTTTCAGAAGTTGACGAACAAACTTTAGCGGAATTAAAAGCCTATCCAGCTGTAATTTCGAGTTCTATTGA
>CAIRNC010000395.1 GCA_903879875.1 uncultured Bacteroidota bacterium | reverse complement strand
TGAAAATGATGTAGTGGTTTACAATCAAAATGATGCTTTAAATATCAATTCAGGAACAACCAATATGAAAAGTATAAGAGTATACGATATTCAAGGTCGATTACTTTTAGAAAAAAATAACATTAATACCTCTGTTGTCGCAATTTCAGAATTGCGTGCCAATCAACAAATAGTAATAGTTCAAATTTCTTCAAATGAAGATAAAATGGTGGTTAAAAAAGTGGTTTTTTAAATGTTTGTATTTTTAGTTTTGTTAGGTTAACTAATCTGTCAAACTTATTAAAACCTGCTCCTAATCGAGCAGGTTTTTTTGCATTTAAACGATATTTAACATGAAAGATCGATGTTGCTTTTTTTTACATTTATAATTTTCGTTTTTTAAAATATTTTTTCATTACCTCTTGTTTTTTTAATCGATAATTTGTTATATTTACACCGATGAACGGCGTGTATTTTCTTATAAGCGCTTTTAGTGTAAAATAAATACTGTTTATCGTTTTTTTTATTTTTCGAAAACCTAGTAAAATCAAGGATAAAAGGTAGATGACATCGACAAAACAAAAATTTTCATTAAAAAACATTACTTTTAAACGATTTTATTTGCATTTAAACGATATAGGTTGTATCTTTGCTTCAGCATTATTAAAAACAAACATTATGAAAAATATTTTACTCTCCGCGACACTGTTATTTACGACTATATGTTTTTCTCAAAACATTACTATTTCGACAGGTACTTATACAATCCCTCAACTTGTAAATAACGTTTTAATTAATTCACCTTGTGTTTCAGGTAAAAACATAACCAGCAGAACAGGGACTAATTTTGGATCATCCAATGGGATAGGTTATTTTCAAAACACAAATCCTAATTTCCCAATTCAAAGTGGAGTGATTTTAAGTACTGGAAGTGTAGTTAATTCAATAGGTCCTAATACTAGTATGTTGAATGATGGGTCTTCTTCCTGGATAGGCGATGCTGATTTAGAAGCTACATTAGCTCAATCGGGTATTAATATGACTTCTTCAAATGCAAGTGTATTAGAATTTGATTTCACACCAATTTCTTCTCATTTTAGCTTTGACTTTGTTTTCGCTTCAGAAGAGTACGGTAATTTTCAATGCCAGTTTTCTGATGCCTTTTCTTTTTTATTAACAAATTTGAACACTGGAGTTACAACAAATTTGGCAGTTGTTCCCGGAACTACATTACCTATTTCAGTTGTTACAATTCGTGATTATTTATATAATTCTTCATGTCCGTCAGTAAATGCACAATATTTTGGTAATTATAATGGAGGCTCAGCAGCTAATGGCTCAGCAACGAATTTTAATGGTCAAACCATACTAATGAGTGCGTCTTCAGTATTAATTCCTAATACACCTTATCATATCAAATTAGTTATTGCAGACAGAAATGATTTTCAATCGGATTCTGCAATTTTTTTAAAATCAAATAGTTTTAATATTGGTCAAGATGTTCTTGGTGCAGATATGACAGTTCAAAATAATAGTGCTATTTGTTTTGGACAGCCGTATATAATTACTTCAGGGTTGAATCCAATGAATTATACTTTTACTTGGACTAAAAATGGAGTTATTATTCCAAATGAAACAGGCGCTAATCTGTTAGTAACGGTACCTGGAATTTATGGGGTAACTTATAATAAAATTATTAATCCATGTGAAGCAGTAACTGATACTATTACAATTGAATATCTTCCAGAGTTAACATTTGCAAGTCCAAATAATTTATATAAATGTGAATCATCTACAGGAAGTTATGTTTATACTTTATCATCAAACAATTCAACAGTATTAGCTGGACAGGTAACGGGTACAACAGTTAGATATTTCAATTCATTATCAAATGCAACTAATAATATAAATCCAGTTCTTAGCAATTACACTAGTAATAGTAATGAAACTATATATGTTCGCGTTACAAACCCGATAACACAATGTTTTGCGATAAAATCTTTTCAATTATTGACCACTGCCGCACCAGTTGCAAATCAACCTTCAGACTTAACGTTGTGTGAAACTAATAAAGTTACCCATACTGCTTCTTTTAATATTGCCAATCAAACATCTAGTATATTGAATGGACAATCTCCAACCAATTATGCAGTATCTTATTTCACTACATTATTAGATGCTAATGCTGGAACAAATAGAATTACAACATCAAGTTATACAGCAACTAACGGTACAATTATATATGCTAAATTAAAAAGCAAATCTGATGGGAATTGTTTTAATATTACAAGTTTTACACTAATTGTAAACCCTAAACCTGAAGTAGACACTTTGCCTAGCGTATTATTATGTTATAATTATGTTTTACCAACTTTAACAAATGGAAATTATTTTACTGCAACAAATGGAGGTGGAACTCCTTTATTCGCCGGAGATATTATCAGTCAAAGCAAAACTATTTACATTTATAATAGTAATGGATTTTGTTCTTCAGAAACTAACTTCAAAGTAAAAATCATTAATTTAACAACATTAACACCAGCTTCAAAATCTTACTGTGATAATTATATATTACCTGCAATTGATTATGCAAGTTATTTTACATTACCAAATGGTGAAGGTACTCAATTGCATCCAGGCGATTTAATTACTACTACTCAAACCATATATTTATATTATGTTTCACTTGAACCACCATATTGTATAACCCAATCTCATTTTACCGTTACAATAATTAATTCGCCTTTAATATCTGGATTTACAAATGTATTTGAATGTAATAGTTACACTTTACCTATTTTAATGGTAGGTAAATATTTTACAGGGCCAAATGGAACAGGTACTGAATTAGCGGCTGGTTCATTAATTACTTCAACTCAAAAAATATATGTTTATGCTACTACAAATACAACTCCAAAATGTACAAGCGAAGATAGTTTTATTGCTACAATAGGTCTTGTTTCTGTAAGTAATATTACAGATTGTACTAGTTATACTTTGCCTCCTTTAGCGGTTGGGAATTATTATACTGGAGAAAACGGTACAGGAACATTACTTACAGCAGGAACAATAATTAATACAACACAAACAATTCATGTTTATGCTGTTTCACAATCTGTTTCCCAATCTAACTGTTCAAGCGATGTGTCTTTTGTAGTGACAATTATTTTGCCTTATATTACTCCTGTTGCAAATGTTACATCTTGTACCTCCTATACTTTACCAACCATTCCTGTTGGAAATTATTATACAGGTTCAAATGGAACTGGAACTATGTTGAATTCAGGTGATGTTATAACAAATAGCATCGATAATTTGTATATTTATGTAACTAATGGTGCTGGTTGTCAAAATCAACAATCTTTTAAAATTACTATCAAACAATTACCTGCCATCGATTCTCGTTCTGATATAGATATTTGTGGTTCTTACACTTTAACCAATTTAACTTTTGGAAAATATTTTACTGGAACAAATGGAACTGGAAATGAATTACTTGCAGGTACTGTAATAACAACTTCTCAAACTATCTATATCTATGCTACTACTGCAACAGCTCCATTTTGTACACAAGAGAATAGTTTTACAATACATGTTTCTTCTGTACTAGCCGATGCTCCTGCAAATATAATAGCATGTGATAGTTATACATTACCAGTATTAACAAATGGTAAATATTACACGACTACAGGTGGTCAACATGGTGTAGGAACTTTATTGCTTGCAGGACAATCAATTACAGAAACTCAAACTATTTATGTTTATAATGAATCTGGTGAACGTATCAACTGTTCAACTGAAAATCAATTTACAGTTACAATTAATCATACTCCTGTAATTGCAGCGGTTACTGATATTAATGCATGTGATTCTTATACGCTTCCTGTATTAATTGTTGGGAATTATTATACTCAAACAGGTGGATTAGGAACAAAACTTCATGCTGGTAATATAATTACAAGTGAACAAACGATCTATGTATATGCTCAATCTGCAACTAGTCCTAATTGTACAAGTGAAAAAAGATTTAAAATCAATTTTTTAAAAGCAAGTACACTTCCAAATATTACATCTTGTAATTATTCATTACCGAGCATAGCTTTAGGAAACTATTATACAGGACCAAACGCAACAGGAACCATGTTACCAGTTGGTACAGTAATATATACTACTCAAAAAATTTATATCAATGCAACTTCATCATTGTTTCCATCTTGTTCTTCAGAAACTTCATTTATAGTTACAATATCTAATCAACCTAAAGTAAATGATATCCCTTTAGTAAATAGATCTGTATGTGATACTGATGGATTAAACGATGGTATTACAACTTTCGATTTAACATCTCTTAATACTCATGTTTTAGGAAATCAATCTACATCGCTATTCAATGTTTCCTATTTTGAAAATATTGCTAACGCATCTTCTAATATAAATGCAATTAGTAGTACAAATCTAAAAACAGTCTATGTAAGAGTTACTTCTATAGCTTCTCAAAACAATTGTTTTGATATTAAAGAAATTACCCTAATTATAAACAAACTTCCTAATCCTAATCCTAAAGGTGGCTTTATTTGTATCAATAATCAAACAGGAACTGTATTAAATCCTTATACTATAGACAGTGAATTAAGTATTAACAACAACTCCTTTGTGTGGACAAATGAATATAATAATATCGTAGGAATTAACAGCGTTTTACAAGTTGTGACTGCTGGAAATTATGGACTAGTAGTAACAGATAAATTAACAGGTTGTGTTTCTTTACCTCAACAAGTAACTGTAAATTATTCTCAAAAAGCAATTGTAAAATACACTACAAACGAAGCTTTTAGTGAAAATCAATCAATAACAGTTACTGCCACTGGAGACGGAGAATACGAATATCAATTGGATGATAATGATTTTCAAGATGAAAATGTTTTTGAAAATGTAAATGCAGGACCACACACAATTAATGTTCACGATAAAAACGGTTGTGGGAACACTAAAATAAACGTTTTTATAATCAATTATCCTAAATTCTTTACTCCAAATGGAGATGGGGCTAACGATACTTGGAACATACACAGTTTGGAACAACAACCAAAATCAAAAATAATTATTTATGATCGTTTTGGAAAAATCTTAAAAACGCTTACAATGAATGGGAACAGTTGGGACGGAACGTTGAACAATCAACCATTGCCTTCAGATGATTATTGGTTTACAATTTCTTATATTGAAGATGGAGCTACTAAAGAATTTAAATCCCATTTTTCATTAATTCGATAATAATATATTTTTCAATCAAATAAAAAAAGACCAATCAAGATTAAAAACTGGATTGGTCTTTTTCTTTTCCTACTTAGATTATAATATTCGAGTTTCAGTTTACTACTCCTTTTTTGCTGAATCTACTTAAAAAAAACCGCCTCAATTGAGACGGTTTCATTTGTTATATTGGTTCAATTTTTAGAATTATACTTCAAAACCATCGGGTAATGTTGCCCCTTTTTTCACTACAATAATACCTTCTTTAACAGTGTATAAAGGGGTGTTACAATCGG
>CAIRNC010000394.1 GCA_903879875.1 uncultured Bacteroidota bacterium | reverse complement strand
CACCAGCACCAAAAAAACAATCAAAATCAACAACAGTAATAGTAAAACCTCAACAAGAAAGTATGTTTGATTTTGTATTAGGTGGAGGGACACCATCAAAACAGTACACCAAACCAACAGAAGAGGATATAAAGAAAAGCACAAAAATAAAAAGAGTAAAGGAACTGAGCACTAAACCAAATAAAACGACAAAAGAAACACTCCAATATAATGACTTGAGACAAGAATTAGCAGGAACACCAAATGAAAATCCAACAATTGCATCAAATGCAATTAAAAACGCATTTAAAGGAAAACTAGCGAGAAATGAAATGAAACTTAATGCAAGTATCAGACAATCAGAAATAAATGCTAAAAAAGAAGCAGTTCAAAAAGACGCAGCAAGTAAATTAAGTGGTGCTTTCAAAACTAAATTGACAAAACAATTTAATGAAGCAAAGAAAGAATTAAATGTTAAAAATACTGGTGAGCCTTTAGTGGTGGATAAAAACACAAAAGAAATGATATTGAAGAAAAACAGAGATAGAGGTGTAAAAGCAGCAGCATTAAGAGCATCTAAAAAAACTAGCGCAGAACAAGAAAAAATTATAAAATTTGCTAGTTTTATGGTAGATGAAAGTAAAAGAAAACCTTTTAAAGTTAAAAAGCAAACTGAAATTTAAATTAAAAAAAGTTTAGATTTTTTTTATCTAAATCATATTATATATATATGGCAACTTCCTATTCTGCAATCCCGTCGGGTGGTTTATATGATATACCCGCATCTCTTCCACAAGGTTTATTATACCGTTACAAAAAAATATCTAATATATCTCGTCAAACCATGAAATTTCCCCCTAATAATGGACAAGGTGATGTATGGGCTGGACAAGTAATTAATGTGACTCTTCCACCAAATGCATTAATTGACTTATCCACTTTTACTATGGACTTTGACGGATATACTCAACATAATGGAACTAATGGTGTGACTGGGCCAGCTGGTTATTGTCAATCACGATTTTTTCCTAGAAATACTCAAAGCTTGATTGAGTCAATTAATGTGAAAATTAATGGACAGACACGCCAATTAATAAATAATTATGGTTTAATATATAATATATTAAGCGATATAACAGCAGGTGCAGACAGTCAAGTTAAAAATAGAGTTGGGCAAAACGCTGACCCCTCATGTAAATATTATAATGACAATGGAGGCGTCCGCCGCCGATGTGGATATCCTATTGGATTGATCGCAAATAAAAATAGTGCTAATGATTTTGATAGATACTCAATTCGCAATTGGTTAGGCTTTTTACAAGGTTCAACCAATATCATAGATACTCAGATGTATGGCCAGATAGATTTAGAAATTACTTTGGCACCTGCTGGAGTTTTAATGTTAGGGGCTGCAACAGAAAACGCGGATTTAGCTGTAGTTGATGCTGCTACAAGTGAAATTGGTGTAGCTGTTGCTGCTGCTAATAAGGTAGCTGCTGCTGTTGCTGCTGAAGGTACATCTTATAAATTATCAAATGTATCATTTTCGGTTGTTAGATATGATCTTCCACAAACTGTATTTGATGCTATGACCTCAGTTTTAGCAAGTGGGGCTGTTTATCAATATTGGT